>CALFYN010001192.1 GCA_937952345.1 uncultured Acidobacteriota bacterium | reverse complement strand
GCCATGTCGCCATGATCCGCGGTGAAGATGACGATCGTGTCGTTCGATCGTCCGAGACGTTCAATCTCATCGAGCACACGGCCAACCTGCTGATCCACGATGCGCACAGTTGCGTAGTAAATCCGCAGGAATTCCCGCATACGAATTTCCGTGGAACGGGCCATCATGAGATACGACGTGTCTTTCTCAAAACGCTTTTCCCGGTATGCGAAATTCGACGGAAATTCGATCTTGCCCGGGTCCGTCTGTTCATACCAGGGAGAGGGAACAACGTTTGGATCGTGGGGCCAGTTCAGCGAACACGTGATGGACTGCGGCTGGCCCTTCGCGGATCTGAGCCGCTCGATGGTGCGATCCGCGACGCGCACGTCGAACACATCGCGCATCGGAAGTTCCAACCGGCCCATCCGGCGGATGAAATCGCCGGTATAGCCCTTGAGATACGGCTCATCGTCCTGGAAGCTGCCGGCATACGCCGGAACCTGTTCCACCGGCAGGATCCACCCGTACCAGTTCATGATCTTCTCCGCCGGCCGGCGGCGCGCCGCCTCGAACGTATCTTTCATCTCGCGAGCGTATTCGTGGTGTTCGCCATACGGGTCGGGGTAATACGGAAGCCGGTCGCCGGAGAGATGCCACTTCCCGTACTGATGCGGGCTGTAGCCCGCTTCGTGGAGCAGTTTGTCGGCGGTGATGTCGGCGCGGGTGATGCCTTCTTCCGTGTCCAGAAAAGGATGGACCGGGTAGTCGATTTTCGACACGTTATAGACAATGCCGTGGCGATGCGGATACTGGCCGGTGATGATAGACGCCCGCGTTGGCGAACAGAAGGGTGTGGGGCAGGTGGCGTTCGTGAATTGGAGTCCGCGCCGGGCCAGGCGCTCCAGATTCGGCGTCGGCACCGGGCCGCCGTAGACGCTGGTCACCATTGGGTTGAGTTGATCGCAGAGGATCGTGACCACGCTCGGACGGCGTGCGGGTTGGGCCAGTGCGGATGAGGCGAGGAAAGTGCGGCGCGTCATTGGGGGGTACTTTCAACTGATATCTCAGTTTCAGTGCCATCCTATATCGGTCCCGGCCGGCCTGTCAACGGGCGCAATCCGCTAATCTCTCACGCCCTCTCTACCGCAGCGCGTACTCGGGCAGCGGCAAGGCCCGAGGCTCTTCGGCAAACCACTGCGCCAAATACTCATCGCTCACCCGCCGCCGGGCCATGATCTCCCGGCGCTTCCGAATCGCTCCCGGCAGGGCTTGGAAGAACCGGTAAAAAGCCGGCAACGAACTCGGCTCGTAGAACAGGCATCCTCCGGTGATCACCAGATCCCGCAGCAGAATGGGGCTCCAATGCTCACTCAGCACGCCGCCGGTCGTGTTCTTCACGCGCATGAGGAAGCGGTTCTTCACCGAATGCATGTTCAGCACGGCAGGCACATTCCCGCGCGGACCCGGACGCACCCGGCGCACATGATGGCCGACCGCCTCCGGCACATACAGACACCGCCAACCCAGCAACTGCGCCCGCCAGGCCACATCGGCATCTTCTCTATAGGCGAAGAAATCCGGATCGAAGAAGCCATCGCTGCCCGCCACGTCCTCAATCATCTCGCGCCGGTACATGGCCGCCGCCGCGCTGGCGCCAAACACATACTCGGTGTCCGGATATTGACCTTCATCCGCCTCACCGGAACCGCGGTCGAAATGCCGCAAATTCGGAGTGAAGTAGATACCAGTAGAATCGATTATCGGAGAAGGAAGCGGCTCAAACCCCTTCCCGATCCGCAAAAGCTTGCCGCAGAGGGTCCCCACCCTTGCGTCATGCTGGGATGAGTCCAGCAACCCAGCCACGAATCCGGGGTGGAGGAGTACGTCCGGATTCAGAGTGAGGACCCAATCGCTGCGGCACGCGGAGATCGCCTGGTTTTGTGCGCTGGCGAACCCCGTGTTTCGATCATTCAACACAACCCGCACCCGTCCTTCAAACGCCGCCAACTCCATGCGCGTTCCATCCAGCGAGGCATTATCGACAACCACCACCTCCACCGGATAGTCCTGACGCAATACCGACTCCAGGCATTCCCGGATGTAGGGTTGGCTATTGCATGTCACGAGGGTTACACAAACCGAAGGGCGGGTCATTCGTTTCTGAGGCGAAGACCCCCACGGGCTACATTTTTCTACAGGGCAACGAAATTCATCAAAAAAAATTACACTCGGTGTAGTGGATTGGGACACGGTTGCGGTCTTTACAAATGACACTCAGCCCTTGAACTATGCCGTCAGACTCGTATCGTGAACATTTGGCTGAATTTGTCCGGTCAGAACGGGCGGGTACGACGTTGCAGGAACAAGTCGCTCAGTTGTTTGAAGAAATGCGAGAGGATGTTTACAGATATCTGCTGACCCTTGGGCTCTACCCTCCTCAAGCCCAGGAAGCCACGCAGGAAGTGTTTCTGCGCCTCTACGTCACCATGAAGAAGAATGAGGAGGAGATCCGCAGTCCAAAGGCGTGGGTATACCGCGTTGCCCACAACTACGGCCTGAAGGTTCGCGCCAAGCAAAGCCACGAGCCACCCTACGATCCGGAAGTCGAACTGAAGCTGCGCTCCACCGAAGCCAGCCCCGAACAGAGCCTGCTCGAACGGGAAAAAAACATCCGCTTCCATCACGCCATTGAGGGGCTTAGTGAGCAGCAGAAGCGCTGCCTTTTCTTGCGTTTGGAAGGACTGCGTTACCCCGAAATCGGGCAGAGTTTAGGCATCAGCGCCTCGGCCGTCGGCGAGTTTCTGCGCCGCGCCGTCGTGCGATTGAAAAAGGTTACTCATGAGTAGTTTGGACACCCGCAATCCGAACCACCACTTGGACGACGATCAGCTTCTACGCTACGCCGACGGAGAGCTTTCTCCGCGCGAGACGGAGCCGGTGGAACGCCACCTGGCCGCGTGCTGGCAGTGCCGCACGCAATTGGAGGAGCTGACGCAGACGATCGGCGCGTGTGTCCGCTATCGCAAAACGGTATTTGATGACTGCTTCCCTTCTCCACCAGCTCCCTGGTGTGACCTTCACAGCCGCATGGCGGACGTGGATGCCACACTAGGGAGCTCCTCTTTTGCCGCGCGCATGTGGAACGGGTTGCGTCAGTTTGCCGCCACCCCCCGGCAGTGGGTTCCCGTAATGGCAGGGTTGGTGCTGGCCGCTTTCGTCATTCAAGAATTCCGCGATACCCCGACAGTGAGCGCGGCGGTCCTGCTGGACCGCGCGGTTGCCGCGTCGGAAACCAAGTCGGGTGTAAAGAAACGTAAAGTGCGCATCCGGCTCGGGAATCGATCAATTACCCGCGTGTCCGGCCAGGGCTTTGCTCCCGCCACGCAGGCCGATTGGGAAGCAGCTTCCACCCTTCAGGCCATGTTTGTTAAGGCGAATTACAGTTGGGATGACCCGCTCAGCGCGGCGTCCTTCAGCGCCTGGCGCGCCCAGCTTCCGCAAAAAGAAGATAGCGTCTCCCAGCCGGACGAGGCATCTTATCTGATAAGTACGGCTACGAAAAGCGGCGAACTGGCTGCCGCCTCCATCCGGCTCGCCTCCGCGGACTATCGCCCGATCGAGAGTACCCTGTCGTTCCGCACGGATGAAACCGTGGAAATCTCCGATCTCGGCGAAGCACTGCCCGCCCCAGCCGCCACCATTTCCAAGACATCTCCTCTGACTCCCAACTCTCCGCAAGCAACGCAGGCGCCGGCCTCCGGGTTGGCGCCTGCCTCACTGACGGAAGCATCCGAGGAGTTGCGCATCGTCGCCCTCTTGAGCCGCATGGGCGCGGATCTGGGCGAACCCATCGAAATCTCCCGCAAAGACGGCCACATACTGGTGACCGGAATCGGAATTGCACCACAACGCCAAATCCAAATTCAACAGGAACTGGCGTCGCAGCCGGGCGTTGTGGTGCAGTTCTCCGATCTGGCGCCAGCCGCCGCGCCGGTTGCGGAACGGGCCGTCGAAACACCATCCACACCGCGCGCCGAAGCCCGCGCCTGGCAGACACAGATCGCCAACTACCTTGGCGGAGCCCAGAACCTGGAACAGTTCTCTGATCAGAATCTGCTTCTCATGGACGCAGCCATGACCCGGGCGCACGCCTTGCGCCGCCTGGCCGACCGCTTCCCAACGGCCAAGGAGCAGGAACTCAGCGCCGAAGAACGCAAAACCCTTGCCGGACTGCGTATCACTCATGCCACGGCTCTGCGCGAAAAGCTGGACGTGCTCGATCAGCACATGACCCAGCTTCTTGATGGATTGGCGATTCCCGCCGATCCCCCCACGCCCGTGCAGATCCCCTCCGACTGGCAAACCGCCAGCCAGGACATCTTCTTCGTGGCGCGCAATCTGGAACAGCGGCTGGGAGTTCTGCTGGGCAGCGCCAAGGGCACTCCGGCATCCCCTGCACAGGTGCATTCGCACCTCCGGCAACTCCGTACCAAACTTTCTGCTTACGAAACGGCGGCAAACGCGGCACAATAGAGGGAGATGTCCCTCGCTGGGTGCCTGCTAGCGGTGTTGGCACTTTCCGCCGCCCTTCCTTCCGCGGCGCAGCAACTCACACATTTATCGGGACTCGTCCTGGATCCCTCCCAAGCCGCCGTCACCGAAGCATCCCTGACCGTGGTCAGTGAAGAGACGGGATTCCGCCGCTCCGCGGTCACCCAATCCGACGGAAGCTACGTTGTCGCATCCCTGCAACCGGGGCTATACAAGATCACGGTTCGCAAGGATGGCTTTCGCACCATGATCCGGTTCGGGGTAAAGATCGATGTGGCGCAGCCGGCGCGCGTGGATTTCCAACTGGCGCTGGGCAGTGTGCAGGATGCGATCACCGTGGAAGGTGCGGCGCCGCTGCTGAATTCCGATGATGCCTCGGTGGGCACGCTGGTGGAGCGCAAGTGGATCGAGCAGATGCCCCTAAACGGACGCGGCATTCTGAGCCTGATCGAGATGGCCCCGGGCACGGTTGTGACATCCGCCACGCGCGGCGAATCGGGACAGTTCACCGCCAACGGGCAGCGGCCCAACTCCCACTATTTCACCATCGACGGAGTAAGCGGCAACACGGGTGTCAGCGGCGGCGGCGTGGCCGCGCAGGTCACGGGCGGCGCGCTCCCCGGGATGACGGCGCTCGGCAGTTATCACAGCATGGTACCGATTGAGGGCCTGGATGAATTCCGTGTGCAGACGGCCACGGCGAGTTCCGAGTTTGGGCGATTGCCGGGTGCGCAGGTCAGCCTGAGCAGCCGCGCCGGTGGCAATGAATGGCACGGCTCGGCGTTTTACTACCTGCGCCATGAAAAGCTCGATGCCAATGACTGGTTTTCGAATCGCGGAGGGTTGGCCCGGTCCGCGATGCGGATGAACGATTTCGGCGCCAGTCTAAGCGGACCGCTGCACAAAGACCGGACCTTCTTTTTCGCCACCTATGAAGGATTGCGCCTGCGGCAGCCTTTCTCCTGGCGGCAGCCCGCGCCCACGCTCGCGGCGCGCAAACTGGGCCCGGTGTGGGTGCAGACGATGCTGAATCTCTACCCAGTCCCCGATGGACGCGCGCTCGATACGAATCTGGCCGAATGGACGGGCCGCATTCTGCGCCCGGCAGGACTCGATACCGGGAGCCTGCGGCTGGATCATTCGCTCACTTCGCGCATCTCTATTTTCGGCCGCTACAACGAGGCCCCTTCCTCGAATCAGTTCGGCAGCACGCAGATCAACCATCTCGAAATGCAATCGCGTGCGGTCACTCTTGGAATGAACCTGCGCGCCAGTTCCAGCGTGGTCTTCGATGCGCGGATGAACTGGACCCGCGCGGCGGCACAATCGGAATGGCGGCCGACGGCGGAGAATTTGCCGGCCTGCTTTCTGGAGCCGGTGACATCGTTTTTCTTCCGCCGCAACGGGCTCTGCGACACGCTGGTGCGCTTCGGCATCGCCGGCGTGGGCACGTTGTCGATTGGAGAGGAATCGAACCGGCGGCAGAACCAGTGGCATCTTCTGCCCAGCGTGGTGATCCACACGCGTGCGCACAAGATCAGCGCCGGAGTGGATTACCGGCAACTCACCCCATACCGGCGCGACTTGCAGGACGCCATCAGCATCTTGTCCGACAGTTTTCGCGATTTGGTGGAAGTGGGTACATCCTGGGTTTCGGTGGGTCCGCGCGTGGAAGGCTCGGCGGTGCTCCGCGAGGCGAGCGCATTCGTGCACGACAACTGGCGCATCCACCCGCAACTGACTGCTTCCTTCGGACTGCGTTGGGAGCATACGCCATCGCCGCGTTTGCAGCCGGAGCAAACCAATTCGAGCACGCCGTCGCACTTCGTCTATCCCTTTCAAACCAGAATCTGGCGCAGCGCCAACGGCAGCTTCGCACCACGCGCCGGGCTGGCGTGGCGGCCCTACAGCAACGGCCAACTGGTGCTTCGCGGAGGCTTCGGTGTGTATTATGATTCGAGCCTCAGCATCGCCACGGACCTTGTAAACGGCGGCCCGCTGAGCCTGGCTTCCTATAGCAGCAATCGCAACGCGCCGTTCCCGACATCACTGAGTTTCGGATTTCTGCCCGGCCTGCAACTGCCGCGAGTGAAGCAGTGGAGCTTCAGCGTGGAGCGCAGCTTTCTCGATCGCAATGCGTTCCGCGTGTCCTATACGGGCTCGGAAGGGACGCTGCTGCTGCGCCGCGAACTGGGCGGCCCGGAAAGCACGGAATCGCACCGGCTGATTCTGGCCACCAACCACGGCGAGTCCATTTATCACGGCTTGCAGGCACAGCTTCGCCGCCGTTTCGGCACGGGCTGGCAGGGGCATTTTTCCTACGCCTGGGGGCATTCCATCGACAACAGTTCCAGTGACTCTTCGCTTCACTATGCCGAGCGCGGCATCACGGCGGCAGGCGACCGCGGCTCGAGCGACTTCGATGTGCGCCATTCCTTCACCGCGGCGCTGAGCTATGAATCGCCCGTACGGTGGGGGCGCTGGTTGCGCGGCTGGAGCCTGGACGGCATCGCGCGGGCGCGCAGCGGATTCCCGATACAGATTCAATCGGCGGAGCACACGATTGGCATCGGCTTTGCCAACGCCTTCCGCCCCAGCTTGAAGCCGGGAGCGAAAATCTGGATCGACGACCCTGTAGTGCCGGGCGGGCGGCGTTTGAATCGCGATGCGTTTGTCTCGGCGGGAGAGTTGAGACAAGGGAACCTCGGCAGGAATACGGTGCCGGGGTTTGGGATGCATCAGATCGACACGGCGCTGCGGCGGACCTTCCGGCTCACCGACCGCACGGGGCTCGATTTCCGGGTGGAGGCATTTAATGTGTTAAATCATCCGAATTTCGCTGATCCGGTGCGTTTTTTGTCGTCGCCATTATTTGGGGAATCGCCGTCCATGTTGAGTTTGATGCTGGGCACGGGGAGCCCGGGGAGCGGCTTGACGCCGGTGTTTCAGACGGGCGGAGCGCGGAGTTTGCAAATGGTGGTACGTCTGCGCTGGTAGGGGATTTTTGCTATATTCGCGTCTTGATAGCGCGCACTCGCAGAAACGCACGGTTAGTTCTACGGGTGCTGTTGGTTGTCCTTGTCCTTCTGCCTGCGACACTGCGTGCTCAGTTCCATTTGTTCCCCGACATGCAATACATGCAATACCCGGCGGGAAGAAGTCCTTCCCAACTCGCCTTCGATGGCACCAATATTTGGGTGTTGAATTTCGTCAACGATGGAACGGTGACCAAGTTGCGAGCCAGCGACGGGCAACCACTCGGCGTTTATCCCGTCGGACCGTGGCCCTCCAGGCTTGTCACGGATGGTTACAGTGTTTGGGTGTCGAGCCGTTCGGGCACCACCAGGCTGCGCGCCTCAGATGGCGTTCCCCTGAACTGGCCGGCCAATGAAACAGTATGTTCGACGGCAAATATCTTTGGACGTTGGGCTCGGAAGTCGCCCGGGTACGGCCTTCGGATGGAGCGGTAGAGGCAGTTTATCCCACGG
>CALFYN010001191.1 GCA_937952345.1 uncultured Acidobacteriota bacterium | reverse complement strand
AATTCCAGCGCGCCGACGACGGAAAACAAATCGGCGAAGTCGAAGTAGCCGAGGTGCGCGATGCGGAATATCTGCCCCTTCATCGTGCCCTGGCCGTTCGCGATGATCATGCCAAACTCGTTGCGGAAGCCCTTCACGATCACGCCGGAATCCATGCCCTGGGGCGCCTTCACGGCTGTAACGGAAGCGGCGGGCGATGCGGGACTGAACAGTTCCAAACCCATTTCCGTGACCGCCGCGCGCGTTGCCTTCGCCAGCAACTGCGCATTGTCGATCAGTTTGCCCATGCCGAGTTCTTTGATGTACTTCAGCGCTTCACCCAGGCTGATGATCAAGGACACCGCCGGCGTCCAGCTCGATTCGCCGTTCTGCGCGGACTTCAGTTCCTTCTTCAAATCGAAGTAGAAGTGCGGTAGATCGCAGGTCTTCGTAAACTCCATCGCCTTTGGGCTCACCGAAAGAAAGCCCAAACCCGGGGGAATCATGAACGCTTTCTGCGATCCGCCGATCACCACATCCAGGCCCCAGCCGTCGATGTCGAGCGGCATGGTTCCCAATCCGGTGATCGCGTCGATGATAAAGATCGCATCCGTTTTGCGCACGGCTTCCGCCATCCCCTGGATGTCATGAGCCGCGCCCGTCGATGTTTCCGAAGCCTGCACGAACACGCCGCGCGCGTCCGGATTCGCCTTCAGTGCATCGGCCACGCGCTGCGCCGAAACAACGCTGCCGTAGGGTTCTTCCAAAACAACCGAATTGAGGCCAAACGCCTTGGTCATCGCGACCCAGCGTTCGCCGAACTTGCCCGCGGTGCAAACGATCACTTTGTCGCCGCGGCGGAAGAGATTCGAGATCGACGTTTCCATCGCGCCGGAACCCGAGGAAACCAGCGGCAACACATCATTCGTGGTGCCGAACACTTCCTTCAGATCGCCGAGGACTTGCCGGTAGATTTTTTGGAAGTCCTGTGTGCGGTGATGAACATCGGAGGCCATCATGGCGTGCAGCGCCTTAGGCAGCAGAGGCGTAGGGCCTGGAGTCAGGAGACGTTGTTTCTTAATGTGCATGTTGTACTAAGAAGACTAGCCGTTGGGGTATTGAATTCTCTAGAATAGCAAATCAATGGCACTACTCGAACGTTTGCAGAAGGACATGGTGGAAGCCATGAAGGCGAAGGAAGAGCTTCGCCTGGGCGCGTTACGTATGCTCAAGGCCGCGCTCATGAAGCACAAAGTGGACACCATGAAAGAGCCGGATGAGGCCGAGGAAATGAAGGTTCTCAACTCCATCCTCAAACAGCGCAAAGAGGCCGCCGACATGTTCCGCAAGGGCGGCCGTGAGGATCAGGCGGCAAAGGAAGAAGCTGAGTTCAGAATCCTCGAAACCTACATGCCCGCCGGCGCAACCACGGAAGAGATGGAAGCCGCTATCGCCGCCGCTATGGCCGAAACCGGCATCACCAGCCTTAAGCAGATGGGCGTCGTCATGAAGGCGGCCCAGGCGAAACTCAGCGGCAAACGGGTCGATGGCAAGTCCATGAGCGAAATGGTGCGGGCGAAGCTTTCATGAGAATCCTGAGCATTCACGCCCACCCTGACGATATGGAAATCCTCGCGGGCGGCACCCTCGCGCTGCTGGGGGACCGTGGGCATCACATTACGGTGGTCACCATGACTCCCGGCGACAAAGGATCGAACACCTTGGAGCCCGATGCGATCGCCGCGGTGCGTCGCGAAGAGGGGCGCCAGGCTGCCGCCATGATTGGCGCGGACTACCTTTGCGCCGAGTTCCGCGATCTTGAGATCTTCAATGACAACGCCTCGCGCCAGGCGGTTACGGAAATCCTTCGCATCACACGCCCCGACATTGTGCTGACCTCGTCTCCCGCGGATTACCTCTGCGATCACGAAGCGACCAGTCTGCTGGTTCGCGATGCGATGTTCGGAGCCTCCGCACCCAATTACCGCACCGGCGCCGCGCAGCCCGCCAAACCGCTCGATGGCATTCCGCACCTCTACTTCATGGACGCCATCTCCGGCCACGATCGCGAAGGCAGGCCCATCCATCCTGATTTCGTCGTCGATGTCTCCACCACCTTCCGCCGCAAGTGGGATATGCTCGCCGCCCACGCCAGCCAGCGCGAATGGCTGCGCGCCCAACACGGCATGGATGACTACATGATCATGATGGAGACCTGGACGAAGACCTGCGGGCAACGCGCCGGAATCGAATTCGGCGAGGGCTTCCGCCAATACAAGGGCCATCCCTATCCGGATTCACCGGTTTTGCAGGATCTGCTAAAAGATCTCGTCAAGGCCCCGCGCTAGTTCGCGCAGCCAATCGGCATGCCCGGCGGTGGTTCAGGCAATCGAGGCACATTCGCCGGCTTCGGATCCTCCAACAACTTGCGGATCCGCATTTCGGCATATTGAAAATGCGCACGCCTGCCTGGATCAGTGCTCGTTTTCTGTGTGCTGGCGTAGGCTCGCAGTTGCTCCAGTTTCTGCATCGCGATGGCGCGCACCTGCGCCGAAGCGCGCGCATCGAGAGACAAAGCCATCAACTGATGGAGCGCCACGCTATCCACCGTGCGGCCCACCTCTGCAGCCAATCCCTCCACCGCGGGACGTTTCCACGTTGCCGCCACTATACGGTCGATCACTTCTCCAAGCCCCGGATTGCGGGGATCTCGCGCATTGTATTGAATCAGCCGCCCGGCGCGCTCCGGATGGAGAATTAGACCAAGCGTAACCCCTGCCGCCGACTCGGCTGCCGCCAGCGGATCGAATGTCAGTCCCGTCCGCGACCGGAAGTATTCACGCGTCCTCGGAAACTCGCCTGCCGCGGGAGGCAGCAATCGCAGCAGTGGCTCCGGCAGCGTGAGCGCCGCAGGCTGTAAGGTAGCCAGCAGTGCGTCCAACGCCTTCCGCTGCTCCACCGCCGAGGCAATCTGCGTGATCAGCTGTCCATCCCCACGTAGCGCGTACGTGTAGTGCAGCCCGCCCAGCACCTTCGCCGCGGCCTCCGTCTGGTAACGATGCATCAAGTACGTGGTGACCAGCGGTTCCTCCAATGTGCTGTACGGACGCCCTTCCCGAATATTGTTTTCTCCAAACCGGGCCAGCGCTTTCTGCCGCACCTGCATCACACGTATCAGTTCATCGGATGCATCCGTGCCGTTGTCCCACAGATGCGTCTTCGGATGTGCGCTTCCCGCCGG
>CALFYN010001190.1 GCA_937952345.1 uncultured Acidobacteriota bacterium | reverse complement strand
ACGATCCGGCCGTAGCGTTCAGTTCGGGAGGACGCACCCTGAACTTCACCATCCCCGCTAATGCGACGGATGCCCAACTGCCCGCCGGATTCGCCATGCAAACCGGAACCGTGTCGGGCGAAATTAAACTGGCCCTGACCTTACGCGCCGGAGGCAATGACATCACACCGTCACCCGCTCCTACAGTGGTGGGCCGCGTCGCGAAGGCCGCACCGGTCGTCCGATCTGTAACCGCGCGCCGCGTCGCCGGCGGACTCGAAGTGGTCATTACCGGCTTCTCCACCTCCCGCGATATCAATTCGGCGACGTTCCGCTTCTCACCGGCTCCCGGCAGTTCCCTGCAAACCAGCGAACTCACTGTGCAATTGGGCGAAGGCGCTCGCGGCTGGTATCAAAGCGAGGCCTCCCGGCCCTTCGGCAGCCAGTTCAAACTGACTCAGCAGTTCAATGTTCAGGGAGACACCAGTGCCATCGCATCAGTGTCGGTGACACTGACCAACGCGGAAGGAACCTCGGCCTCCAGTTCGGCGAACTTCTAAGGGCTGCTGGCAGAGGCAACGAAACCAAAGGAGCCTGAAGAATGCCTTTTGACACTGCCAATAATTACATGGTAATTGTTGTTCATGAATGATATCCTGGTAACACATGGCGTGCGTATGCTGGTCGCGGATGAAGCTTGGTGCGCACTGGCCAGCCTCCACAAAGATTATCCGGAGCGCCGGGGGTTTACCGCCAGGGAGATCCTGCATCGTGCGGAGCAGCGTTCCCCCCTACCCCTCAGGCCAGGTGTACAGGTTCACATCTATCAGCACAACGTCGCCAACATAGCGCCGAGCTCGGCACGCTACCGTATGTTCTTCCGGCTTCCCGACAATACCTACCGGCTGTATCTTCCCGGCGATGCCTGTGACCCTCAACGCAAAGGCAAAACCAAGCCGGAGCGGGAAGACATACCGGAGAAAGACCGTGGATTGATCGATTTCTACGAAAATGAATTCCTCAGCCGCGGCCGTGAACCGCGCACGGACGAGGATCCGCTGTTCCTTTTGCGCGGCGTCGGCAAACGGATGTGGACCGAAGTCGGCGGCGGCGATGCGTATCTTCGGGCAGAGAGGATTGCCTGGGATGAGGATCAGGACGAACACGAAATGCTACATGCCAGTCCCAGGCGACCCGAGGAATGTGCCGCCGATGACGTATGGAACCGCATCGTCGCCCACGAAGGACAGGTGTTTCACACTTCGCAGCGGCTACCTTTCACCTATCGTGTAGAGGGCGATGGAATCTGGCCGATTCGCGAAGGACATGTAATCAACCGCAAACTTCTCAAGACACAGATACACAAAGCAATCCGGAAGGGCAGGCCAACCCGAGTAACAGACCTGTCTGAGTTCATTGACAATTCCTACTTGTTTTCGCTACTGCGTGACACACGCACATGCCCCAAGGACTGGAGATAGCTCGATGGCAATCGTCTTTTGGGACACGAATCTGTTCGTGTATGTGTTTGAAGACCATCCGCAATTCGCAACGCCGGTGCTCGCCATTCGGCAGGCGATGCATCGGCGGGGTGACAGGCTGGTAACTAGCGCGTTCGCGGTTGGCGAGGTTCTGGCCTTGCCCGCACGCCTGGGCGAGAACGACATTGTGAAGCGTTACGAGGCCTTCTTTGAGAGCCCCGAGGTGACCGTGCTTCCATTTGACATCAAGGCCGCGAGCAAGTTCGCGCAAATCCGAAAGAATAAGTCCATTTCCAGGGCGGATGCCGTTCATCTTGCTTGCGCCAGCGCAGCCGGAGTAGATCTGTTTCTGACGAATGACCTGGCACTGTCAAAGCACACAGTACCAGGCATCACATTTATCTCCACTATCGACAAATCCCCTTTGTAGATCACTCCAATCCCCACAGCTTCGCCCGCACATTCCGGAACTGGAACCGCGCCGGATTCACCGCCGTCGCACCCGGAGAATCCACCGCAACAACCTTCGCGGACACCGGCTCATACGCCGCTCGAGGCGCAATCGTCCCCTTCGCCACCAGGATCCGCTGCCGTTCCGGATAGATCCCCAAGCTCACGATCTGATGAATACTATTCGGACTCGACCGCGAAGAATTCAGCACCAGCAGATTCTTCACATCCGGATTCGAACCCTCCACCTCAATCACCGCCGTCAACCCCTGCGAATGATACCGGCCGCCGCCGTGCCGCACCTCCGTCTCCATGTACCGCCCGTCGTGCAGCGACTTCACCGTCCCCCGCACGCGCACCGGCTTGCCGTGCATATTATCCGTCTTCCCGCCAACGGCCATATCGAAGGCTCCGCCAATTCCAGCCGACACAGCAGCCTTCACTGCTTCGCGATCCCAGATCGTCACCACCCAGCCCGTCGCCTTCTGCTTCACCAGTTCATCCAGCAGGAACGTGCTGTCTCCCGCCGACCCGCCCCCAATGTTATCTCCCGTATCCATCAGCGCGACCGGAAACTTCGTCTCCCGCATCGCCTCCCGCACCGCCTGCGCCGGATCCGGAATCCGCAACACAATCTGGTCACGAGTCGCCCATAGCCTGTCCGACAACCGCTTCGCCTCACGCTCAGCCAAATCCCGGTCGTTATCGGTGACTATCACCACACTGGGCCCCATGTACGGCACATCTGCATACTGATACCCGCCAGAGACGCTGGCCGCCAGCACCTTCGGATTCTTCTCTAGATCCATGCTGTCCTGCCGGATCGGCGCCAACGGCTCCGCATACGTGTTTTGGAAGATGATGTTGTACACCATCGGCGGCTTCACCACGGTTTGCACGGGCTTCACTTCGCCACGCAGCATCCGGGCCATGATCGTTGCCGCCTGTATCCCACGGTCCTTTGTATCCAGGTGCGGATTCTGCTTATAAGTGATCAGCACCGACGACAACCGCACAATCTCCGGCGACACGTTGGCATGAAAATCGTGCGTCACGATGATGGGAAACTGCGGTCCTAGTTGGGCGCGCAGCCTGCGCACGGTTTCCTCATCCCCGTGCGGTATGCCATCCACCACCATCGCCCCGTGCAGCGCAAGCAGCAATCCGTCGATCTTGCCCGCTTCCCGGATCTTCTTCTGCAAACGCCCGAGGATGGTTTCGTAAGTCTCTTTCGTCAACGGTCCCTTCGGCGTGGCGTTCGCCATCAGCGTGGGGACCAGTTCCAATCCCTGCTTGCGTCCCCCCTCGATGTATCCCGCAACCTCACTGCTCGACTTCGACCACTGTTCAAGAAGATCCCCGCTTCCACTTTCTTGAATCCCATAATCGGCCATCGTAGTCCGCGCTGGATTGAACGAATTGGATTCATGTTTGAATCCCCCAATCGCGACACGGAACTTGGGTTGCCCCATCAATCCGAACGGAAGTGCAAGTAGAAGAAGAAGGAACCAACGTGTCATGGTCCCTCCACTATACAGCCGCCTACCTGGATCGTGCCGCCAGCGCCGCCGCGATCTCGTAGTGATACTTCACAAACCGGTGAAACTCCGATTCCAGAATCCGCTCCTGATCGCTGTGCGCCCCAAACCCCTTGGGGCCATCTTCGGAATCCACCGCCGGCCCGATCCCGTAACACGACATCCCTCGCGCCCGCAAGTAAGCCATATCCGTTGCGCCCGTCTGCATCATCGGAAGCGTCACCACGCCGTCATAATGCTTCTTCACCATCGCCTCAATGGTGCGAAACGCTTCGTTGCCCAGCGGCGATGGCGGCGCGCCCGGCCGCGTATCCCGAGACTCTCGAACAATCCGCACCGCCGGATCGTTGATCACGCCGCGAATCTGATTCAAGAACTGCTCCATGTTCTCGTCAGGCAGGGCGCGGATATCGAGTGTCGCCGTCGATTCCGAGGGAATCACGTTCACCCGATACCCCGCTTGAAACATGTTCGGCGAAATCGAGGTCCGCAGCATCGAATTGTGCCCCGGTTCCTTCTCCGCGAAGTACTCCTGAATGGCTGCGCTCTTCTCCGGATGCACTATGTTGTTGTAGCGCTCAGCATCTTCCGGCGTGCTGATAGTGGCCAGCCGTTCGAAATAGGCGCGCGTCGTATCGTTCAGCCGCATCGGCGGCTGCCACGCCGCCACCTTCGCCACCGCCTGCGCCAGATGTACGATCGAGTTGGTCCGCAGAGGCCGCGAACCGTGCCCCGCCGGTCCGCTTGCCACCAGTTTCACGGCGTACGGAATCTTCTCCGCCGTAGCAACCGAAACGTACCGCAATCGTCCCCCGGTCCGAACCCCGCCACCCGCTTCCGCCAGGCAATATTCGGCATCGATCTTTGCATAATGATTCTCCACCATGTACTTGATCCCAAACCGCACGTTGCCTTCCTCGCCCGCTTCCGCAAGAAAAATCACATCGCGATCGAGCGGCACTTTCCACCGCTTCAACAACAGCATCGTCATCAGGCACGCCACCACGTTGTCTTTGTCGT
>CALFYN010001189.1 GCA_937952345.1 uncultured Acidobacteriota bacterium | reverse complement strand
GAGAAGGTGTGGTGGTACTCGGTGGCAACGACGCGGTGTGTCTCGGCCTGGAGGCCGGTCAGAAAGAGAAGGAGCGCCGCGGAGGTTCGTTGCATGGCATGGATTATATTACCTTGTGGTGTGGTGGGGCGGTGTGCGCTTCTTTGCTATAATAAAGGCCTGCCCGCACACCACGGCATTCACTCCTTTTTTCATTAAAACGTAATGTTGAAATACCTGCGAGACTTGTGGAATGACTCGGACGCTGCTTCTCTGAAGGGCGGCCAACTGGAACTACTGCGCTACCGGTCCAATTTATTGGGGGCGGATTTGCGCATTACGAATTTCGGCGGTGGAAATACCAGCTCGAAATACGAAGTAATCGATCCGTTAACCGGAAAACCCACGCGCGTGATGGCGGTGAAGGGAAGCGGCGGAGACCTGGGCTCGATCACCACGGGCGGGTTCGCCGTGCTGTACCTGGACCGGTTACTGGCGCTCGAAAACGTCTACCGCGGCGAAGCGTTCGAGGATGACATGGTAGGGCTGTATCCTTCCTGTGCCTTCGCCGGCAATACCGTCGCTGCTTCCATCGATACGCCACTGCACGGATACCTGCCGTTCGACCACGTGGACCACCTGCATCCGGACTGGGCCATCGCCATGGCCGCCAGCCGTAATGGCAAGCAGAAGATGGAGCAGTTCAACCAGCGCTACAACCACAAACTGGTGTGGCTGCCCTGGCAGCGGCCGGGCTTCGAACTGGGGCTGATGCTGCGCAAGGCGGTGGAAGACAATCCGGGCTGCGATGGCATCATTCTCGGCAGCCACGGCCTGTTTACGTGGGGCGCCACGCAGCGGGAATCCTACATCAACAGCGTTACCATCATCGATCAACTCGGCGAATTCGTCACCGGACACGCGGAAGGCAAGACGCTGTTCGGCGGGCCGAAGTACCAGAAGCGCGAGGATGCCTCCACCGTAGCGGCCGCGATTCTGGATAAGTTGCGCGGGCGTGTGGGCGCGGCGAAGCGTTCCATCGCTCATTTCGATGGGGCCGACGAAGCGCTGGCTTTCATCAACTCCGAACACGCCAGGCCGCTGGCCGCGCTTGGCACCAGTTGTCCGGATCACTTCCTGCGCACGCGCATTTCGCCGCTGCTGGTGGATTGGAATCCGCAGACCGGCGATATGGCGTCGCTCGAAGCGGCGATTGACGCGGGTCTGGAGCAGTATCGCCAGGATTACAAGGCCTACTACGAAGCGTTTGCCGAGCCCGGTTCCCCGGCTTTGCGCGATCAGAATCCGACGGTGGTGCTGATTCCCGGCGTGGGCATGGTCAGCTTCGGCCGCTCGAAGAAGGAGGCTCGGATCACGGGTGAGTTCTATCGCAATGCGATCCGCGTGATGATGGGCGCGACGGGAATGGAGGATGGCAGCAAGCCTGCCGATCCGCTGCCGCACGCCAAGGATCCGGCACGCGCCGGTGATTTCACCAGTTTTCATAACTACGTGGCGTTGCCGCGCCGCGAAGCATTCCGCATCGAGTATTGGCAACTGGAGGAAGCGAAGCTGCGCCGGATGCCTGCGGAGAAGGAGTTCAGCCGCCGCATCGTTCTGGTGGTGGGTGGCGGCAGCGGCATTGGACGCGCGTCGGCGTTGCGTTTGGCTGCCGAGGGTGCGCACCTGATGATCGCCGATATCAAGGCGGAAGCGGCTGCCGAAACGGCGGCGCTGTGCGCGAAATACGACAAGGAAGCCATGGCTTCGTGCACCATCGATTTGCGCAGCCGCGAGTCGGTGGCCGCTGCCCTAGCGCAAACCGTGGCCCACTTCGGTGGACTGGATGGGGTGATCAACACCGCCGCCATCTTCATCCCGCCCGATGCCAACGGCGATATTCCCGAGGACCACTGGCGGCTGACATTCGATGTCAACGTCACCGGCAACTACATCCTGGCCAAGGAATCGCAGAAGATTTTCGACGATCAGGGATTGCCTGCGGTGATCGTGCTCACCAGTTCGGCCAACGCGGTGGTGCCCAAGAAGGGCAGTGAAGCCTACGATGTCAGCAAGACTGCGGTGAACCATTTGATTGGAGAACTGGCGGTGGGTCTGGCGCCGCTGGTGCGTGTGAACGGCATCGCGCCGGCGACGGTGGTGGCGGGCTCGACCATGTTCCCGCGCGACCGGGTGATTTCCTCGCTCAAGAAATACGGCATCGCCTACGCCGAGAGCGATTCCACCGAAGAACTGCGCCACAAGCTGGCGGATTTTTACGCCAGCCGCACGCTGCTGAAGAATCCGATTCTGCCCGAGCATTGCGCCGATGCCATCGTGTGGCTCGCCAGCGACCGCAGCGCGCGGACGACGGGGAATGTGATTCCCGTGGATGCCGGCTTGTCGGAAGCGTTTCTGCGCTAACGGTTATGGATCGACGGCGGGCAGGTTGAGAAACACCAGCCCGCCGCGCGCACAAGGGCTCTTTTTTCAGCGCTTGAGAATACACAGGCCAGCCACCAGCAGCAGGCCGAGGGCAGTGAGCGCCGCACCGAAGTAAATGGAACGGGGCCGGAAGCGGAATTCGACGGTATGCTTTCCAGCCTCCACCACCACGCCGCGGAAGACGCCGTACGCTTCCCAGATACGAACCGGTGCGCCGTCGATTCGCGCTTCCCAGCCGGGATACATGGTTTCGCTCAACACCACCATGCCCTTGCAGGCCATGTGCGCGTCAATCGCCACATGATCGGTATCGCGGCGGCGGATGCGCACGGAATCCTCGCCGGCGCAGGTTTCGAGTGGCGGGGCTTCGCCGATCAGCAACGCGGTCCGCTTCAGGTCGATTTCCGGGTCTTGTATGCGAACCCGCATCCAGGCGCTGTCTTCCACCGCCTTCGTCTCATGCACGGTGCGGGCGCGCGGCAGCGAGCCGTTCGTCTCGAATACCTTCACGCCGCTCGCTCCGGTGAACACTTCCTTTTGCCCCGGTTTGTCCGGCTCCATCCCGATGAAGTGCGTGACGCTGTACAGGTTTTGTGTCCGGTCGGTGTGCAGTTCCTGCTCCATGTGCTGGCGATTCACACCGGCCACGTAGCCGTGCAGCATGTCGATGCCGTGCCAGTCGCCGAAGTTGCTTCCGATTGCCTGATCATTCACGGCGACACGAAGCGGGCCGCCCTTTTGGTCACGGAGAAATGCCACGATATCCTGATGCTCAGTGAGCGACTTCACGAATTTGTTGGAGTCTTTTTGCGTCGTATCCGTGTAGAGGGCGGGGGCTGCTCCCGTCAATTCGATCAGAGTCAGCGAAAGCATCGCCGCGGCCACCACCCCACGAGACACCGCTCCGCGCTGCCATCCCGCGATCAGCGCGGATGCGGCGAGAAAAACCAGGCCCGCCAGATACACCCGGTCATCGACATCGGCCTTGGCAAGGCCGGTCCCGACAGCGAGCATCGTGATCGCCAGCCCGATCCAGAGCAGCCAGCGGCGCAGCCGGGTCAGCGCCTCGGACAGGGAATCGCGAAGCATTGTGTCGAGGCCGATTGCCGCCAGCACCGCCAGTGCGAATGATAGAACCAGGATTCCGCGGGATGGAATCCGCGCTTTGTCCACCAGGGGCAGAACCGCGTACATCACCCCTTGCAGCGGCGTGTTGGCGCCAAGCGAATAAACAACCGAGCCGGCCAGAACCGCCGTCAGGATGCGCACCATCGAACTCGACCAGCGTGCCGCAATCGCGAACAGCGCCATGGCGGTGGCGATGCCTCCCACGAAAGGAGTGGAATCGGCGTAGCTGCCTGACCCTGGCAGGAAGGTTGCCAGCAGTCCCTTCGCCGGCAGCGAGTAGAGCGCGCTCACCGAATAGGGAATCTTGTCCTTCCACCCGACACTGTTCTCCAGTCCGACCCAGCGCACGGCCAAACGGCCGAATTCGTACGTCGGCAGCGTCTGCACGGCACTGATCAGAAATGCCGTCAATCCAAACACGGCGGCGGGCAGGATCAGGCGCGGATTGCGCCAGCAGAACCAGCCCCACAGCAGGAAGCTCATGATGGAGAGGAGGATGGGAAGTTCATGGTGTCCGCTGAGCCAAGCCACGCCCAGAAACAGTCCGGCGAGCGCCGCATGGCTCCAGGGGCGGGTTCCCTTCGTGGAGCGCAGCAGGAACAGCACGATGAGCGGGGCCCAAATACCACCGTTGATTACGTCAATCCATGTCACCGAGCCGATGAATCCCCCGTATCCGAACGCGGCGCCGCAGAAGATGCTGGCCGCATAGCTTAGGCCGATTTCGCGCGCCAGCCAGAAGGCGAACAGCGCCGCCAGGAAATGGATGATGGCCCAATAGTAGTTCAGATGCGAGAATTTCAGATATCCGTCCCGCATCGGAGTCATATAGAACATCAGATTCAGCGGGAACAGAGTGCCGGGCTGTGTTTGTCCCACCAGGGGCTGGCCCGTCCAGATATGCGGATCCCAAAGGGGGAAGTTGCCGTGCTGCCGGATCTCGCGCATCTGGAACTGCATGCGCGGGATTTCCAGGTAACACATGTCGGGATGATCGAACCAGTTGTATTGGCGGGTCAGGGTAAGCTTCCAATAGAAGCCCGCCGTCATGAGGAAGAGGAACAATACGGCCAAGGCATGCCGTAGCCTTCGCCTCTCTGGTGCTTTGCCAGCAATGTGGTGGTTTTCAGCCATCGGCCGGAACTCGCCATCTTACCACATCTGCTTGAAAAACAAAGAGATGGACAATGGTATCCGAATTGCCGGTAAACTCAGCGAAGAAGGAGGCCGGCCATGTCGGGAAACATCCTCAGAATGAAAAATACACGGTGGCTGATGGCTGCTCTGCTGTGCGGAGCGAATCTGCTGGCGGAAGAGACGCCAGGCCGCGGGGTTGCCCGCCTGAGCCTGCTGCAAGGGGATGTTTCGGTTCGCAGAGGGGACTCCGGCGAATGGGTGGCGGCTGCGCCGAACGCGCCGCTGGTGGTGGAGGATCGCGTTCTCACCGGAGTCAACTCGCAGGCCGAGGTGCAGCTCGATTATGCCAATATCGTTCGGCTGGCCCCCAATTCGGAACTGCGGCTGGGAGAGTTGGAATACCGCCGCTACGGATTGCAGGTTGCCGCCGGAACGGTCATGTTTAATGTTCTGCGGAATTCGGAAGCCGATGTCGAAGTTTCCACACCCAGCGTGGCGGTGAGGCCGACGAAACGCGGCATGTACCGGATTTCGGTTCTGCCCGACGGGACGACGGAGGTCACGGTGCGTTCCGGCGAGGTCGACGTTTTTACGACGCAGGGCTCGGAGCGGCTCAAGTCTGGCCGCACCATGGTTGCCCGCGGGACGTCCACGGAAGTGGAGTTCCAGGTCAATTCCGCTGTTCCGCGCGACGGATTCGATCAGTGGAACGAACGGCGGAACTCGGATCTGGAACGGTCCACCAGCTACCGCTACGTGGATCCCTCGATTAGTGGAGCCGAGGATCTGGATGCATACGGCGACTGGGTGCAGGATGCGCCGTACGGAAACGTGTGGGTGCCGCGCGTGGCGGTGGGTTGGTCTCCCTACCGCTACGGGCGCTGGTCCTGGGTTGACTACTATGGATGGAGCTGGGTCAGCTACGATCCCTGGGGCTGGGCGCCGTATCACTACGGGCGCTGGTATTGGGGTTCGCGTGGCTGGTGCTGGTGGCCGGGCGCTTATCGTACGCGCCACTACTGGAGCCCCGGACTGGTGGCTTGGGTTGGATTCGGCCACGGCGTTTCCGTGGGGGTCGGCTTCGGGCGCGTTGGCTGGGTGCCGCTGGCTCCTTATGAAACCTACCACCCGTGGTATGGCTGGAATCGCTATCGCGGATTCGGCAACCGTACCTATATCGACAACAGCGTCACCATCGTCAATAACTACAATATCCGCAATTCGTACCGGAATGCGCGGGTCATCAACGGCGTGCACAGCG
>CALFYN010001188.1 GCA_937952345.1 uncultured Acidobacteriota bacterium | reverse complement strand
CAGCCGAAGCCCCAGCCGGACTGCGCATGGCCGCGACGACCACATCGGTGTCCAAGACAAGTCTCACATCACATACGATATCATATCATGGGTGACATGATGCTGCTTGTCGTGAAACCAAATCCCCTACCGTCCCCCCAACCACGACAAATACACCCCCATACTCGCCAACTCCGCATCCGTATACCCACGCGTCACCACCGCATGCGTCCATCCGGCGCCATCCTCCACCTTCACCTCATTCGCCGCAAACGTCCGCAGCACCGGAGGCGCATCCGCCACATCATACAGCGTCACAACGTCCGCCTTCCGGCTCACTACCAAAGCCGGAAATCGCAACCCCCCGGCCGTGACCTGTTTCACGCTCGCCGCAACCTTCCGCCGAAGTCCAGCCGTCGATCGCCCCGTCACATTCGGCCCCACCGCCACGCCCCAATCCTCCAGCGCATGGCACGTCCCGCAGCGTGTCCCGCGCGTCGCATCGAAGAACAGATCCTTCCCCTTCTTCGCCTCCGGCGGTCCCGGAAATTTCGGAGCCTCCGGAGCAGGCACATGCGCGGGCGCGGCCGACACACTCCCTCCTCCGGAAATATTCATCACATAAGCGATCACCGCATTCAGATCCGCGCTCTTCATCGACTTGAACCCCGGCATCCCCGTACCCGGCACGCCGTCGCGAATCACCTTCTCCACAAACCCGCGGTCAAACCCTCGCCCCGCCAGTCGTGGCCCACGATTCGCCGCGCCCGCCGTTCCGTGGCAATAGCCCACCGCGCAACTCTGCGCGAAAACCTTGGCCCCCAGCGCCAGATCCGCATCCTGCGCCGCAGCCTGCATCGCCAACGCCAGCAACACCGCGATCATTGCCCCACCTCCGGCAGCGCAAACACGAACACGCTCGATCCACCGCGAAAATTCTCGGTCTCCGGCCACAACTGCGGCAGCAACCCCGCCAGCGCCGATCCGAATCCCGTCGGCGTCGCCACATACTGCCGTCCCCGCACGGTGTACGTCACCGAAGATCCACGGTTCCCGCTGCCCGTCGAAAAGCTCCACAGCTTCTCCCCCGTCTTCGCATCCAGCGCAAAAAAGAACCCCTCCGGATCGCCCGTGAAAATCAAGCCACCGGCCGTCGAAAGCACCGACGCGAGCAGCGGATACTTGTAGCGATAGCTCCACTGCACCTTCCCCGAAACCGGATCAACCGCATCCAGATGCCCATACGCTTTCTCCCCCGGTGGATGGCGGTTCTCAAACACGCCGCCGAAAAACACTTTCCCTTCCTGCGGCTCCTCCGGTTGCGCCATCACCTCCTGGCACCATTCAATCGCCGTCGTATACAGCCACTGCGTCGCCGGCGAATACGCCGCCTGATTCCAACTGCGCCCCCCGCCGATGCTCGGGCACAGCGTCTTCTTCTTCCCCACTTCCGGCTCATTCCGTCCAATCAACTCGCCCGTCTCCGACACACCCTTGATCCAGTTGAAGTGCTTCACGATCGGATACGCCGTAACGAACTTCCCCGTAACCCGATCCAAAACCCAAGTAAATCCGCTCTTATTCACGTTCAGCAGCAACTTCCGTGCGACACCGTTCACCGGTAAATCCAGCAGGATATTTTCATACGCGGTATCGAAATCCCACACGTCATGCGGAATCTGCTGGTTGTACCACTTCAGCTTCCCTGTGTCCGCGTCCAGCGCCACCACCGAGTCCGTATAAAGATTGGCCCCCTTCCGCGAACCACCATAGAAATCCGCCGCCGGATTGCCGATGCTCCAATACACCAGGTTTAGCTCCGCATCGTACGACCCCGTCATCCAGCTCGAGCCGCCGCCGTACTTCCAGCTATCCCCCGCCCACGTCTCGTGCCCCGGTTCCCCCGGCCCCGGAATCGTCCAGAAGCGCCACGCCAGCCGCCCCGTGTTCACATCGAACGCGGTCACATAGCCGCGATGCGCCGAATCGCCGCCTGTCACGCCCGTGATCACCTTGTCCTTCACCACCAGCGGTGCTGCCGTAATATTGCACCCGCACTGATTGCTATCCTCTACATTCGTCCGCCACACCTCCCGCCCCGTCTTCCGGTCGATCGCCACCATGTGATTATCCAGCGTGCCCAGAAACACCTTGTCCCCACTCACCGCGACACCGCGATTCCACGGCCCGTAGAACGTCTGAAAGCTGCGCGGCAGCGGATACACATAACGCCAGATCTCCTGCCCCGTCGCCGCGTCCAGTGCAAACACCCGGTTGCGCGACGTGGAAACGTACATTACCCCATCCAGCACAATCGGAGTCGATTGCAGCCCGCCCTCATAATCGCCCGTCTGAAACACCCACACCGGCGTGAGCTTCTTCACATTGGTGGCATCAATTTGCTGGAGCGAACTGTGCCGCCACGCGCGATACGTCCCCATGTGCTGCGGCCAGTCGCCGCCGGTGCTGCCATCCTGCGCAAGCGCGGACAGAGCGAATGCAAAGGCTACCCAAACAAGCATGAGGTATATTCTTGCATGGGAGGAGCCTGAATATTCATGAAGAACCGTGTGGTCTTTCTCGTTCTCTTTTCCGCGGTCCTCACCGCCCAGTGGACTCCGGAAGTGTCCATGCGGGTCCAGAACGTCGGCGGAGCCATTCCGTCGACTGATGGAACCTGGGTCGCCTACACGCAAACCCGCCATGTGATGGAGAAAGAGAAAAGCGAATCTCTCACCCACATCTGGCTCGCCCGCGCTGACGGATCCAAGCGTCACCAACTCACCCGAGGCGAAAAGAGTTCTTCCAACCCATCCTTCTCCCCCGACGGCAAGCTCCTCTACTTCACATCATCGAGAAGTGGCAAATCGCAGGTCTGGCGCATCCCCCTCGATGGTGGCGAAGCCGAGCAGATCACGAATCTCAAAGACGGTGTCGGAGCCTATGCGCTCTCGCCCGATGGCAAGCAGATCGCATTCACAGCCGTCGAAGTGCCACCCGACCGCGAAGCCGCCCGCAAGGAGAAGCGCGACTTCCGCATCGTCGGCGCAAACCCCGACAACGCCCGCCTCTACGTCATCCCTGCCGAACTCAGTGCCGCCGGCAAACGCGAGCATAGGAAGCTCTCCGATGGCAGCCGCCACGTGACCACCTTCGATTGGTCCCCCGATTCGCGCGCCATCGCGTTCGCCCATCAACTCGCGCCCGAAACCGATCACTGGCCCACTGCCGACATCCATGAAGTGGAGGTGCAGAGCGCCGCCATCAAGCCCGTAGCGGCGACAGGAGCCTCCGAATCCAATCCCCATTACTCACCCGACGGAGCCACGATCGCATACCAGCGCAGCGCCAATCCACCGCGGTGGGCCTTTCAGGAACGCATCGTGCTGCAGCCGCGCACGGGCGGTGCACTCCGCGAATTGCCCGCAACCTTCGATGAGCGCCCCTCGATCGCCGGTTGGGATCCCAACGGCAAACGCATCCTCTTCAGCGAAGGCAAACACACCCGAGGCCTTCTCTATTGGATGCCCATCGACGGCCCGCCGGCCATCGCCTACGCTCCCCCGGATGCGTCCATCGGTGGAGTCAGCCTCAATGCAAAAGGAACCCACATCGCCTTCACCCGCGGCAATTCCAACCAACCGTACGAAGTGTTCGTGATGAGTACAGGCATGCAATCCCCCGTCCAGGTGAGCAAGGCGAACCAGGGTTTGCCCGATTTCCCGCTCCCCAAAACCGAAGTCGTGCGCTGGAAATCGAAAGACGGTACCCCCGTCGAAGGCCTTCTCACCTACCCAACTCACTACACCAAGGGGCAGAAATACCCGTTCATCCTGAATATCCATGGTGGCCCCGCCGGTGTCTTCACCGAATCCTTCATCGGCTCAGCCGGTATCTATCCGCTGGCCGCATTGGCCGCGAAAGGCTACGCCATCCTTCGCCCGAATCCGCGCGGTTCTTCCGGATACGGCGCCAAATTCCGCTTCGCCAACGAGAACGATTGGGGCGGCGGCGATTACCAGGACCTCATGGCCGGAGTCGATCACGTCATCGCATTGGGCATTGCCGATCCCGGCAAACTCAGCGTCATGGGATGGTCCTACGGCGGATTCATGACCTCATGGGTCATCGGCCAGACCAACCGCTTCAAAGCCGCCGTCGTAGGCGCGGCCGTGACCAATCTTTGGAGTTTCACCGGCACCGCCGATATCCCCGGTTTCCTCCCCGATTACTTCCGTGGCGAGCCCTGGGAGGTCTTCGAAAACTACCGCAAGCATTCCCCCATGACCTACGCTGGCAACGTGAAGACGCCCGCACTCATCCTTCACGGCGAATCCGACATCCGCGTCCCCATATCGCAAGGCTACGAGTTTCACAACGCCCTCAAGCGCCGCGGTGTCACCACGCAAATGGTCACTTATCCCCGCATGCCGCACGGGCCCAACGAACCCAAATTCATGCTCGACATCATGAACCGCCACATCGACTGGGTCGAAAAATACGCCAAGTAACATCCTGGCCTGTGACTCCATGCCGAATCCGTCGTGGGGCGGAACCCCTGTCCCGCGGCCAGCCCCCCGGCTGGCCTCTTCGCTGACTAACCAATCCGCACGCCATTGCGAAACACGTAACGTATCCCCTCCGGCCCTTGCCGCGGATCCTCATACGTCGCCTTAGCCCGTATCTGTGCCGCATCAAACACCACAACATCGGCATACGAACCAGGCCGCAAACTCCCGCGTCCCTCCATGCGGAATCGCGCCGCGGGCTTGCCCGTAATCCGGTACACCGCTTCCTCCAGCGGCATCCAGTTCTTCTCGCGCACCATCTCCCCTAACAAGTGCGGAAACGTGCCATACAGCCGAGGATGCGGTCGCCCCTTCACATAGAACCCATCGCTGATCACCGTGCAAAGCGGGTTCTGAATCAACTGCCGCAGATTATCCTCACTCTGATTGAAGCTCAGCATGTTGACCTCCGCGTTCTCTTCCTCCAGAATCCGGAACACGCACTCAACAGGCTCCAACTTCCGCGCCTCCGCGATCTGAGCGAAGTTCTTCCCCACCCACTGCTGCCCTTGCTGCGAACCCACGGAAGCGACGTACACATCCTCCCATCGCTGGGCCATTCCCGAAATCGTCTCTTTCGCTATACGGGCCCGCTCCTCCCGCAAGCGCTTCAGTAGCGCTTCCGTTCCTCCATCCAAAGCCCACTGCGGCAGCAACTGCGTCAACACCGTGCTCCCGGCGAGATACGGATAAATGTCGAATTCCACATCCACTCCGCTGTCCCTAGCCTCGGCAATCGCATCCAGCGCCCTTCGCTGCTTATCCCAATTCGCCCGGCCCACGGTCTGCAAGTGCGACAACTGCAGCTTCACTCCAGTTTCCCGCGCCAGGCTGATCTGCTCCTCAATCGACTCCAGCAACTCGAACGAATAGCTCCGCATATGCGTCGCATAGATCTTGTTATGCCGCGCCACCACCCGCAGCAGCCGGATGATCTCCTCGCGTGGCGCGCTCGATCCCGGTGCGTACATGAAGCCGGTCGAGAAACCGCAAGCCCCCGCCTGCAACGCATCGTCCAGGTCATGCTCCATCGCATCCACCTGCTTTTCCTCGAGCGCTCCCTGCTTCGCCCCCGCATGCGCCGTCCGCAACGATCCATGGCCCACCAGCGACCAGATAGACGCCAGCTTCGCCTTCCGGTTCACCTCCTCCAGATACTCAGAGGCATTAGGCCAGCCCCATTTCTCCGGCCCATACAAAATCCCACGCCCATACTCGGAGACCGCGCTCTCCATCGGACCCGCGGGATAAGGGCTGAAGCCGCAGTTGCCCACCACTTCACTCGTCACCCCTTGATCCGCCTTCGCGCGATCGTTCTCCATCACCATCACGTCCGAGTGCGAGTGAATATCAATGAACCCCGGAGCAACCGTCAACCCCGTACAGTCGATAACCTGATCCGGGCTTGCGGCGGACCCGTTTCCAATCCGCTCTCCATCCAGCCAGACATCGCCCACTTGCGCGGGTGCGCCCGTGCCGTCCATCACCATTCCATTCTTCAGCAGAATCACTTGAGAAATACCCTTTCTAATTCCTCCACCACGGCATCCGGCATCGCCGCAAGCTCACCCAACGGCCGCGAGTTGATCAATGCCTCCGCGGTGGACTCCAGCACTTCCAGACGGTCGAACGCATCCAGCACATCACGTCCCGTCACCAGCACGCCATCGTTATCCAGCAGCGCCACCGGCTGCTCAGGTGAAAACGCCTCGGCCAGCGCATGCTCATCCTGAAACTGCAATCCATAGCGCAACCGTGTCACTCTGCGCAGCACGATGTAGCTTTCGGGAATCGTCCGCGAATCCAGTTCCACCCCCGTCACGCTGAACGCCGTCGCGTTCACCGGATAGGCGTTGATGATCGCCCCAATGTGTGGATGCCGCCGGTAGATCGCCTCGTGGATCCCCGCGGCCCGGCTCGCGCCCTTACCCGCCTCCGCCCTCCCATCCCGCACCAGCACAAGTTCCGATGCCGCGATCATTCCCCGGTCCACACGATATGGCGTAATCAGAAATCCGCCACCATCGGCGAGCCTTGCCGAGAAACTGCCCTGCGTGCTGATGAATAACCGCTGCCGGTACGCCCGCTGAATGAACTCGCACATCTTGCGCCGCAGTTCCAACTCCGCGCTCGATGGTGTGTGGGGCTCCTCCAGAATCCCCATCGTTTCCCGCTGCCTTGGCTGCGCGATCTCCTCGTCCGACAAGTACCGAACCGCTCCCAGGTGGCTTGCCTTGATGATCGTCTTCGCCGTGAACTCCAGCGTCTCAAAGCGATGGAACGCTTCCGGCAAACTCGCGCCTACACTGACCACTCCATGATTCTCCAGAATCACGCAGTGAAAGCCCTTCCCGAACGTCTGCGCCACGTTGCGCCCCAGTTCGAGCGAGCCAGGAAGCTGATAAGGCGCGAAGCCCGCCTCCCCGCAAACCTGCCGAGCCTGGTGGAACAGGTGCGTGTCCGGCACCTTTCCCACAACACTGAACGCCACCAGCGCCACCGGATGCGCATGCACAATCCCCCGCACATCCGGCCGGTTCGCGTAGATCTCGCGGTGAAACGGCAGTTCCGACGAAGGAGGATGCAGGCCCTCCACCTCCCCATCCGCGCGCACCAGCACGATATCTTCCCGCCGCAGGCTGCCCTTGTCGATCCGCGCCGGGGTGATCCAGATATCCCCGTTTTCCTCGCGAATCGACAAGTTGCCGCCGGATGTCGTGGTCATCCGATTGCGATAAATCCGCTCAATGGTTGCCAGTATCTCGTCCCGAGGGTGTGTGTACATCGCCAGTAGCCAGTATAGAACCGTGATACAAGGAAACATGGGCTACCGGGTTGCTTTCCTCGTCGTTGCCTGCGGCGCTCTCCTCACCGCCGCGGACTGGACTCAGTTCCGTGGACCGAACGCCGCCGGCGTAACCGAAGAAACGGGCATACCGCTCGAGTTCGGCCCCGATCAAAAGGTCGTATGGAAGACCGCAGTCCCCATCGGGCATTCCTCACCGGTGCTTACCGCGGACCGCATCTTCCTCACCGGATCGGATGGCGACAAGCTCTACACACTCTCGCTTGACCGCGCCACGGGGCGCATCCTCTGGCGGCGCGAAGCCCCACGGCCACGCAAGCAGGAGATCGAACGCCCCGCCAACGGCCCCACCTCCGCATCGCCAGTCACCGACGGCAAAAACGTCTACTCCTTCTTCCAGGACTTCGGATTGCTCGCTTACGGACCCGATGGAAACGAGCTGTGGCGCATCCCTCTCGGTCCGTTCAACAACC
>CALFYN010001187.1 GCA_937952345.1 uncultured Acidobacteriota bacterium | reverse complement strand
TTGAGCCAGCCGTTCGATTCCATGCGCTTGAGCATGGGGTAGAGCGTGCCGGGGCTGATGTTGTAGCCGTGGTGACGGAGTTCATCGGCGATCCACTGGCCGTAGATGGGACGCTCTTCGGCGTGATGAAGGATGTGCACCTTCCAGAAGCCGATGAGGATCTCCCTCGTCACTGCGTCTTTACTCATACTTGACATTTACCCCGTTGCGGTAATAATATCGCGATTCGTAGACGATTGTCGATATGGATTTTGTGCGACTGTCCGTTACCTTACTTTCGCTGGCGCTGTGCGCGTCAGGCGAGTCTATCACGTTGCGGCAGGCTGTCGAGCGTTCGGCGGAGAAGTATCCGTCTGTACGTGTGTCGCTGGAGCAGGTGTCGGCGGCGGCGGCGGGCGTGCAACTGGCGCGGACGGCGTTTCTTCCCAAGGCGGACTTTCTATCGCAGATCAACCGGGCGACGCGGAACAACGTGTTCGGGATGCTGATGCCGCAATCGACGCTGCCTGGGATTTCCGGTCCTCCGTTGCATGAGAACAAGCTGACGAATGTGTGGGGGACGGCATTGGGTTTCCTGGTGACCTGGGAGCCGTTTGACTTCGGATTGCGGAAGGCGAATGTGGACACCGCGGATGTGGCGCGGCGGCGGGCGGAAGCCGGCGTGGAGCGAACGAAGCTGGATGTATCGACGGCGGCGGCGGATGCCTTTCTGACGATTCTGGCGGCGCAACAATTGGTGGCGAGCACGAAGGCCTCGGTGGCGCGCGGCAAATCGCTGGAGACGGCGGTGGGCGCGCTGGTGAAAGCCGAGTTGCGGCCGGGCGCGGATGTGGAGCGCACGCGGGCGGAAGTGGCGCTGGCGGAGACGCAGTTGATTCAAGCCGAGCAGGCGGTGGCTGTATCGAAGGCCGCTCTGGCGCAGTTACTGGGGCTGGCTCCGTCTGAGGTTGGCCCGGAGGCGGGGAGGTTCTTCGAGACTCCGCCGGGCATGGAGCCCGATGGTGGCGTGGGCGAGCATCCGGTATTGCGCGAGCAGCGCGTGGCGATTGATGAAGTCAAGGCGCGGCAGACGGCGTTGGACCGGACGTGGTACCCGCGGTTCCTGTTGCAGGGATCGACGTATGCGCGCGGAACGGGAGCGTTCATTGATGGAACGACGGGCGGCGCGGCGTCGGGGTTGGGGCCGAACATCCACAATTGGGGCGTCGGGTTCACGATGCTGTTTCCGATTCTGGAGCAGCCGGGATTGAAGGCGAAGCGGGAGATTGAAGTACACAAGGAACGGACGGAGGCGGCGCGGCTGGAGCAGATGCAGCGCGAGTTGAACGGGCAGTTGGAAAAGGCGAAGGCGATGCTCGAAGGCGCGCGACGGGCGGCAAAGCAGGCTCCGGTGCAGTTGCAGGCGGCGAAGGCCGTGGAAGGGCAGGCGACGGCTCGCTATAAGGCCGGGTTGGGGACGATTGTGGAAGTGGCGGAGGCACAGCGGCTGCTGGCGCAGGCCGAGGCGGACAACGCATTGGCGAATCTGAATGTGTGGCGGGCGCTGCTGGCGGTGGCTGTGAGCAAAGGCAATCTGAATGAGTTTCTGGATCAGGCGAGGTAGCGAGCGATGCGGCTAGTCTTGACGGCGTTGCGCCGTCCCATTACCGTGCTGGTGGCCGTGATCGCCGTGGTGGTGCTGGCGGCGATGGCAGTGCGCCGGATGCCGGTGGATATTTTCCCGCGCGTTGGCGCACCGGCTGTATACGTGGCGCAGCCGTATGGCGGGATGGATCCTTCTCAGATGGAAGGCTTCATCACTTATTACTACGAGTATCACTTCCTCTACATCACGGGCATTGAACATGTGGAATCGAAGAATATTCAAGGCGCGGCGCTGATGAAACTGGTGTTCCATGAGGGCACCGATATGAATCAGGCAATGGCCGAGGTGGTGGGATACGTGAACCGCTCGCGGGCGTTCATGCCACCGGGGGCTGTGCCGCCGTTTATTACGCGGTTTGACGCGGGTTCGATTCCGGTGGGACAGCTTGTGTTTTCGTCGCCAACGCGCGCGCCGGCGGAGATGCAGGATTTTGCTCTGAATCGCGTGCGGCCTTTGTTTGCCACTTTGGATGGCGTGTCGGCTCCTCCGCCGTTTGGAGGGAATCAACGCTCGATTGTGGTGCGGCTGAATCCGGATCGCATGCGGCAATATCGCGTGTCGCCGGAAGAAGCGATTGCTGCTGTGAACAAGGCGAGTACCGTGTTGCCATCGGGCAATGTGCGGACGGGGGACTTGAACCGGTTCGCCAGTACGAATGTTGTGATTGGTGGGAATCTGCAGGAGTTGGCGGATACTCCGGTGCGCACGGGGTCGGGGCCGACGGTGTATTTGCGCGATATCGGCGTGGTGGAGAACGGGACGGATATCCTCACGGGGTATGCGCACGTGGATGGGAAGCGCACAGTGTACATCCAGGTGACGAAGCGTTCGGATGCGTCGACAGTGGCGGTGATTGACCGCGTGAAAGCGGCGCTGCCGGCGTTTCGCAACGTGGTGCCGGAGGATGTGCAGATCACGCTGGAGTTCGATCAATCGGGATATGTGCTGAGCGCGATTCGCAGCCTGGTGAACGAGGCCATGCTGGGCGCGGCGCTGACCGGCCTGATGGTGTTGCTGTTCCTGCGCGACTGGCGGAGCGCGTTCATTGTGATCATGACCATTCCAAGCGCGCTGCTGTCAGCGGTGGTGTGGTTGTGGGTGACGGGGCAGTCGATCAACATCATGACGCTGGGCGGGCTGGCGCTGGCTGTTGGCGTGCTGGTGGATGAGGCCACGGTAGAGATTGAGAATATCCACTCGCATATGGCGAGCGGGCTGTCGCGGGCGAAGGCGGTGATGGAGGCGTGCAGCAAGACTGCCGTGCCTCGCTTGCTTTCGATGCTGTGTATTCTGGCGGTGTTTGCCCCGTCGTTCTTCATGACGGGCGCGGGGCGGCAGTTGTTTGTGCCGCTGGCGATGGCGGTGGGGTTCGCGATGATTTCGTCGTACCTGCTGTCGAGCACGCTGGTGCCGGTGCTGGCGACGTGGATGATGAAGCAGGGGGCTGTCGAGGAAGAGAAGCACGGGTGGTTCCACAACCTGTACGCGGGGTACTTGGGGATGGCGATCCGGGGGCGGTGGGCGATTGCCGCGGTGTATCTGCTGGCGTGCGGCCTGACGCTCTATTCGCTGTATCCGACGCTGGGGTTGGAACTGTTTCCTTCGACGAATGCGAATAACCAGTTTCAACTGCGGTTGAAGGCGCCAACGGGGACTCGGATTGAACGCACGGAGTTGGTGGCGCTGAAGGCCGTGGATCTGTTGAAGGAAGAAGTGGGCGCGAACAATGTGCGGATTACGACGGCGTTCATCGGCGTGCAGCCGGCGAGCTACCCGATCAATACGGTGCATTTGTGGACGGGCGGTCCGCACGAGGTGGTGATGCGTTGTGCGCTGCAGCCGGGCGTGCCACCGATTGAGACGGTGAAGGAGAAACTGCGGGCGCGCTTTGCGAAGGATTTGCCGGATGTGCAGATATCGTTTGAGGCAGGCGATATTATCAGCCAGGTGATGAGCTTCGGATCGCCGACGCCGATCGAAGTGGCGGTGCAGGGTCCGTCGTTGCCGGCGAACCGCGCGCATGCGGAGAAGATTTTCGCGGAGATGAAGAAGATTCCGTCGTTGCGCGATGTGCAGTTTGCGCAGGCACTGGACTATCCGACGATTGACGTGAAGGTGGATCGCGACCGTGCGGCGCAGTTTGGATTGACGGCGGCGAGTGTGGCGAAGTCGCTGGTGACGGCGACGTCCAGCAGCCGGTTCACCGATCCGAATTACTGGCGCGATCCGGGCAGTGGAAATGCGTTTCAGATTCAGGTAGAGATTCCGCAGAACCGGATTCAGTCGATAGAAGATGTCCGGCAATTGCCGGTGATGATGAATGGCGAATCGCGGCCGCTGCTGGCCGATGTGGCGGATTTGCGCTACGGGACGGCGATGGGCGTGGTGGAGCGCTACAACATGCAACGCGTGGTGAGCGTGACGGCGAATATTCATGGCAAGCCGCTGGGCGATGTGGCGAAGGACGTGCGGGCGGCGATTGCGCGGGCGGGCGCTCCGGCGCGTGGCGTGGCGGTGAACGTGCGCGGACAGATTCCTCCGCTCGAAGAAGCCGTGTCGGGATTGTCGCTGGGTCTCATGTTGTCGGTGGGATTCATCTTCCTGCTGTTGACGGCGAACTTCCAATCGTTCCGGCTGGCGTTCGCGGTGCTGATGACGGTGCCCGCGGCGCTGGTGGGAGTGCTGCTGATGCTGTTGCTCACGGGCGGGACGCTGAACATCCAGAGTTTCATGGGTTCGATCATGGCGATTGGGATTGCGGTGGCGAACTCGATTCTCCTTGTCACGTTTGCGGAGTTTGCGCGGAAGGATGGGAAGGATGCGCGGGAAGCGGCGCTGGAAGGCGGGCGCGGGAGGCTGCGTGCGATCCTGATGACGGCCTCGGCGATGATGGCGGGCATGCTGCCGATGGCGCTGGGAATTGGTGAGGGCGCGGAACAGAACATGCCGCTGGGCCGCGCGGTGATTGGCGGGTTGGCGCTGGCGACGGTGGCGTCGCTGACGGCGGTGCCCGCGTTTTATGCAATATTGCAGGGCGGCGCGTCGCGCACGTCGCGGTCCTTAGATCCGAATGATCCAACGAGCCGGTACTATGAATCTGTTTAAGACATTGCTGCTTTTGGCGGGTGCGATTGCGCTGCATGCGCAGGTTGAGGTGGCGACGGTGACCTCTCGCGTGTTGGAGCGGAAGTCGCGGCTGCCCGGGGAGTTTACTCCATACCAGACGGTGGATCTGCATGCTCGCGTGACGGGGTATGTGGAGAAGGTGGAAGTGGATGTGGGCAGCACGGTGAAGGCGGGACAGTTGCTGGTGACGCTTTCGGCTCCGGAGATGAAGGCGCAACTGGCCGAGGCGGAAGCGAAGATCGGCGTGCTGGAATCGCAGAAGATCGAGGCCGAAGCCCGGTTGGTGGGCTTGCAGAGTACATACGAAAAGCTGAAGGCTGCGTCGGCGACTCCGGGGGTGATTGCGGGGAATGAACTGGTTCTGGCGGAGAAGGCTGTGGATGTGGCGAAGGCGATGATCGTGTCGCTGGAGAATTCGGCGAAGGTGGCGCGGGCGGCGGTGGATGCGCAGAAGGAACTGATGGCCTATTTGCAGGTGCATGCTCCGTTTGATGGCGTGATTACGCAGCGGTGGGCGCACCCGGGGGCCTTGGTTGGGCCGGGGCGCGGTCAGGCTCTGCTGCGGTTGGAACAGCAATCGCGGCTGCGGTTGATTGTGGCCGTGCCGGAAGGCGAGAGTGGGAATATCCCACGTGGGGCGAAGGTGGCGTTTACGGTGCCTGCGTATATTGGCGAGACCTTCACGGGTACGGTAGCGCGGCATCCGCATGCCTTGGATGCAAAGACTCGGACCATGCCGGTGGAGTTGGATGTGATGAATGCGGGACTGCGGTTATCGCCGGGGATGTATCCGGAAGTGCAGTGGCCGTACCGGCGGCCTCGGGCGTCGCTGCTGGTGCCGCCGACGGCGATTGTGACGACGACGGAGCGGAGCTTCGTGATTCGCGTGAATGACGGGAAGGCGGAGTGGGTGAATGTGTCGCGGGGATTGGCGGCGGGGGATCTGGTGGAGGTGTTTGGGGCTTTGCAGGATGGAGATGTGGCGGTGAAGCGGGGGACGGATGAACTCCGCGAAGGCACTGCGGTGTCGGTGAAGCGCTAGGCGAGTTCTTTGCGCATGGTGTTGGCGAAGGCTGTGAGTTTTTCGACGATTGTGGGGTGTCGGGTGGAGAGATCCGTGCGTTCCTTGGGATCGGTTTCGAGGTTGTAGAGGGCTTGAGTGTAGGTGACCGACTTGACTGCGCCGCGGTGGCCTCCCATGCCGATTTTTGTGGGGTCGGGGACGGCCTGGTCGGTGTGCGGGAGGATGAGTTTCCACTTGCCGGAGCGGACGGCGCGGAGTTCGTCCTGGTAGTAGTAGAAGAACGCTTCGTGCGGGGTGCGGGCGTTTTTAGCGCCTGCGAGGAGTGGCCAGATGTCGCGGCCGTCGATGGGTTTTTCCGGGAGTGCGGCGCCGGCGAGTTTGGCGATGGTGGGGAGGATGTCCATGTTGGTGGCCATTTCGCGGCATGTGCGGCCGGCGGGGATCTTCCCTTTGTAGCGGAAGATGGCGGGGACTCGGAAACCGCCTTCGAGGACTTCGCGTTTGCCTCCGCGGTGGGGTTCGGGCGAGCCGCCGTGATCGCCGAAGATGAGCCATGGGCCGTTATCGGAAGTGAAGATGATGAGTGTGACGTTGTCGAGGTTGAGGCGCTTGACGGCGGCGGTGAGTTCGCCGACGGTGGAGTCGATTTCGGTGATGACGTCGCCGTAGAGGCCGCGGTTGCTCTGGTTGCGGAAGGGGGCCGTGGCGAAGATGGGCGTGTGCGGCATGTTGTGGGCGATGTAGAGGAAGAAGGGTTTGTCGCGGTTGCGCTCCATGAACTGGATGGCGCGTTCGGTGTAGCGGTGGGCGAGTTGGGATTGGTCGGGGTTGGTTTCGATTTGCTCCTCGCCTTCGATGAGAGCCACGCCTGCTTTGCCGGCGCGGCGGAGATCGAGATCCATTTGCGGGCCCATGTCGTTGGAGCCGGGAGTGCCGAAGAATTCATCGAAGCCGTGACGGAGCGGGTTGTAGGGCGGGCGATCGCCGAGGTGCCATTTTCCGAATAGAGCCGTGGAATAGCCCTTTTTCTTGAGGAGTGGGGGGAGGAGCGTGTCGCCGGCGGCGATGCGGGGGGGGGAGTTGTTGGGGAGGTCTTTGGGAATGCCGAGGCGGGAGGGGTAGTAGCGGG
>CALFYN010001186.1 GCA_937952345.1 uncultured Acidobacteriota bacterium | reverse complement strand
CATCGTCCCGGAGATAATCGGCGGCGAAGTACGTGTCACCGGTGAATCCCAAGTACAACAACACCACCGGCACACCGCACAATGCGACCTTCCATGCCCACGCGATCCGGTTGCTCAGTTGATAGTGCCGATCGCGGCTCAGCCGAAACCCCGGCATGGAGCGGCACAAATCGACCGACGCGGATTCGATACATGTTCCGATGAACTGATGGTTGGCACGGGATGCGGCGCTGGCATCTGCGCGCAACGGCTTCCCGCCCTCTTCCAGTTCGAGCGCGTGGGCCTTGGCCTCTACCAGCAGCAATCCGCGCCGGTTGCCAAACATGATCGTGGAGAGCAAGTCCCAATTGGGAGTGGTGCCGTTGTGCAAAGTCCACCACTGACCGACATCAAGGCACGCCGCATCGATCGTGCCACGAAGATGTTTCCGGCAGAACGCGGGCAATTCATCTTCCGCCGGATCGTCGAACCCTTTAGGCTGGTGCGCTTCGGCGAGCGAAATCAGCGCACCGGTGCCGTCGAGCAGCCGGTTGATCGTGGGCACGTAGTCGGACCGCTCCAACAGGTCGAGAATGTGCTTACGGCTCCCCCGAAATGGCATTAGCCTGGGCGCTCACCCGTGGGCGGCGATTTCCTTCTCCAGTTCCTCCGCGAAGGCTTCCGCTTCGTGCTCCCGAACGAACTCCTTCTTCACCGGCATCTCATTGAGGATGTTTTGAGCGCGGACGAAGGCGTCCTTCAAATCGGCATTACGGGGTTCGCCTAGCAGCACGTGCATAGTGAACGGCTCATTGCTTTGGTGAAGACTCAGCGCACGCCCCACCCAATTGTTCGCCTTCTCCACGATGGACTGTGGATAGGCCAAGTCGAACGAAACCGGTTCGTACACGTGCCACACCTGATTCTTCCAAGCGTTCTTGAAGTTGTAGCTGTAGTTCGGCGCGGTGATCTTTTTCTCTACCAGCTTGTCGAGAACGCGATGGCGCTGGAGGGGTGCTTCGAAGACCTTCCACACATCTTTTTCATCCCGCGTTCTTCGGCCTGACTCTTCTTCGTGGTTGTAGCGTTCCACATAGCGCTGAAAGAGTTCTTCCAACGTCTTTTCCGGGTCCCGGCTCAAACCCACCCCAGCCGGTGAGAATTGGATGGAACTGTCGTCGGGCGGCAACACACCCGCAAGCAAAGATTCCAACGCCTTGCCCGGCGCACCGGCATCTGACGGCAATCGCGTTTCCAGCGAGTGGATCTGGCTCTGAAGATGCCGCGCGAGGTCGCGGAATCGAGCGCCATCGATTCGGGTGAACATCCGTTTGATACGGCCATAATGACCGGGGCAAATTGCCCGGAGGAATCCGACCTGGGGCGCGAACACGGCCACCCCGATGTTCACAAACTCCTGCGTCACGGGATCATGTACATAGCGGAGCACGCTGAAACTGTAGGGCGTCTTCATGCCAACCTCCTTCTGACCTCTTCGGCGAAATCGTCCGCATGCGCGGAAACAGCCCGAAGATGGCCGTCAATCCTTTGCAAGCAACCATTGTTCCACTCTGGCGGTGCCGTTGCCAGAATGTCGTCCAATCCATTCGCGGCCAAGCCACGCAACTGGACTGCAAACCCATTCAAATCAATCGTTTTCGCCTTCAGCTTCCGATAGAAAACGTGGTCGCTCAAATACGGGTGGCCGTTGGCCAGAACCCACGGCGTATTC
>CALFYN010001185.1 GCA_937952345.1 uncultured Acidobacteriota bacterium | reverse complement strand
CGGCGGCAATCCAGGTGAGTAGTTGTTTCATTGTCGTTCTCCTTGTTTGTGTTTCCGGGGCTTGAGCCCCGTACACCTAAGCAGACGCCGCCGGACGACACTTCGATCCTTACAAAGAGTGGAACTAACGGATCGGTTTTTCCGATGTATTAGCGTTCACTCGGGCTCCGGCGAGAGGGGCGCAACCGTACAGAGGAATCCCACAAGCGAACACGCGGGGGTTTGTGCAAACGCGCTAAAGTATTGAAGACACGTTGCATCGGCTCCTCTGTGCGATGGCAGCCCCCGTGCCATTATGTTTGTCGTGAAGGTTTCCTCATATGGACGTCCCTAGAAAAGGCGCGAAACGGGCGCGGATTATCAAACGTTCGATCGCCATCGTTGCCGCACTCATCGCCATTCCACTGATCACGGTGGGCTTAAACCGCCTGAAGCCGGCCGCGCCGAACGTGGAACGGTCTTCGGTGTGGGTGGATACCGTGAAGCGCGGACCGATGCTGCGGCAGGTGCGCGGGCTGGGCACGCTGGTTCCCGAGGAAATCCTCTGGATTCCGGCGGTTCAGGACGGACGTGTGGAGAAATTGCAGCTTCGCCCCGGTGCGCAGGTGAATAAGAACTCCATTATCATGGAGCTTTCGAATCCGGAGTTGACCCTGGCGATGCTGGACGCGGAGTGGCAGGTGAAAATCGCCGAAGCCAATTACGCGGATTTGAAGGTGAAGTTGGAGACATCGCAACTGGAGCAGCGGGCACGGACGGCGCAACTCGAAAGCGAGTACACGCGGGCCAAGCTGCAATACGACCGCGACGATAAATTGAGCCAGGAAGGGCTCACCTCCGAACTGACGGTGCAACTGTCCAAAGCCTCCTCGCAGGAGCTGAAGAAGCGTTTCGAAATCGAGGAAAAGCGGCTGGAGATCAGCGGCGATTCGATCGATGCGCAACTGGCCTCACAGCGCGTGCAAATTGAGAAGCTGAAAGCCGCTTACCAATTGAAGAAGGAGCAAGTGGAAGGATTGAAGATCCGGGCAGGGACGGACGGCGTGCTGCAGGAGATGACCTTGCAGGTTGGACAGCGGGTGACTCCGGGGACGATTTTGGCGAAAGTGGCACAGCCGCAGAAGTTGAAGGCGGAGTTGAAGATCGCCGAGACACAGGCCAAGGATGTGGTGATCGGGCAACTGGCGGTGATCGATACGCGCAACGGCACGGTGGACGGGCGCGTGAGCCGCATCGATCCCGCCGTGGTGAACGGCACGGTGACCGTGGATGTGCGGCTGGAAGGCAAGCTGCCGGACGGGGCTCGGCCCGATCTGAGCGTGGACGGGACGGTGGAGATCGAGCGGTTGAACGAAGTGGTGTTTGTGGGACGTCCCGTATTCGGACAGGCGAACAGCCTGGTGACGCTATTCCGGCTGGATCCGGCCACGAAGGAAGCCAACCGCATCCAGGTGAAACTGGGGCGGAGTTCGGTGAACACGATCGAGATTCTGGAGGGGTTGAGCGTGGGCGACCAGGTGATTCTCTCCGATATGTCGGCGTGGGACGCCCACAACCGGATCAAACTGAATTGAAACGTGAAAATTCACGGAACCAGCTAACGTCTGTTACGTAATAAGAGTCTAAAGGAAAAATCCGAAGGAGAAGCGATGAGCGCGCAAGAGACCCTGATCAAGCTGGACGCAGTGACCAAGGTATTCGTCACCGACGAGGTGGAGACGCATGCCCTCGCCGGAATCCATATGGACATCAAGAAGGGCGAGTATGTGGCGATCGCCGGCCCTTCGGGCTGTGGGAAGTCGACATTGCTGGCGATTCTCGGGCTGCTCGATTCGCCATCGGGCGGCAGCTACACGCTGAAGGGGAAATCGGTGGAGAACCTGAAGCTGAGCGAGAGGGCGCGGATCCGCAACCGGGAGATCGGTTTCATTTTCCAGGCGTTCAACCTGATTGGCGATTTGACGGTGTACGAGAATGTGGAATTGCCGCTGACCTATCGCGGGATGGGGTCTGCGGAGCGCAAGAAGCGGGTGCACGAGGCGCTGGAGCGCGTCGGCATGTCGCACCGTGTGAAACATTATCCGTCGCAATTGTCGGGAGGCCAGCAGCAGCGCGTGGCGGTGGCGCGGGCACTGGTGGGCGAACCGGCGATTCTGCTGGCGGACGAACCCACGGGAAACCTCGACTCGGCCAACGGCGAAGCGGTGATGGAACTGCTGCGCGAGTTGCACAGGGCGGGAGCGACGATCTGCATGGTGACGCACGATCCGCGATATGCGCGGCATGCCGACCGGAGCATCCACCTGTTTGACGGGCGGATTGTCGAGGAGAATGTCGAGGTGGTGTGATGCGAGCTCTAGCGTGGCTGCGGCGCAATCCGGATTTGGCGGCGATGGTTGTCATTGCCGCGATGGCGGCGCTGATTTCGATGGCGCGGGGCGTGGCGTTGCCGGAATTCCGGCGGATGGAACCGGTGACGGTGGACATTAAGCCCCGAGTGATGACGATTCAGGGGCACTCGCGCGAGGTCCTGCGGGAGGCGCAGGAAGAACTGCGGCGGACGCAGGAAGAAATGGCGAGGCAACTGCGCGAGCATCACCACGAAATGCGTGAAGAAGCGCAACGCGTGCAGGGCGAAGCGCACCATTTACGGGACTCGGCGCAGCGGCTGCGGGATGAAATCCGGCGGATGGCGCATGCATTTCGCGACGAAGTCCGGTCTTTGTTGCGGCGCGAGTCGAGGATTTCGCGGATCTGACGGGGCGGTCAGCGGGCCGGAGACGGCTATGCGAAAATTGCCCTAATGGAAACGCTCTGGCAGGATTTGAGGTTCGCCTTCCGTTCTCTTGCGAAGAGCCCCGGGTTTCTGGCGGTATCGGTGCTCTCGCTGGCGTTGGGAATCGGGGCAAATACGGCGATATTCACGATCGTGAAGGCGGTGTTTTTGCAGCCGTTGCCATTCACGGAGCCGCATCGCATTGTTTCGCTGAGCACGGCTGACGAAACGGTGCCGGGCTTTCTGCCGACATCGTACCTGAATCTGCTGGATATCCGAGAGCGGGCGACGGCGTTTTCGGAGATGTCGTTGTATATTCCGCTGCAGTTGAGCGTCTCGGACGGATCGAATGCGGCGCAGGTTCATTCCGCGGAAGCCGTATCGGGGAACTACTTCGACGTGCTGGGCGTGAAGCCGGCGCATGGACGGGTGTTTGCAGAGGCGGGAGACCGGGCCGAGGGCAATGCGCCGCTGGCGGTGCTGAGCCACGGATTCTGGACTTCGCAATATGGAGCGGACCCATCGGTATTGGGACGCAATATTGTGGTGAACCGGCAGAATTACACCATCACCGGGATCATGCCCTTCGGGTTCAAGGGGATGAATTCGCTCAATGAGCCGTCGCTGTGGGTGCCGCTGGCGATGGTGCGAGGCCTGATGGAGCGGCCGGAAGCGATCGACGAACGGCGGGCGCTGTATTTCTATTCGATCGCGCGGCTGAAGGATGGCGTTACGCCGGCGCAGGCGCAGGCATCGCTGGCGCCGGTCGCGGCGCAACTGGCGGCGGAACATGCCATCAATGCCGGGCGCACGCTGCGGCTGCGCACCGCGACGGAGGTGTTGACGACAGCGCCGTATCGCGGGGTATTGGAGAATGCGACGCGGGTTCTGATGTCGGTGGTGGGGCTGGTGCTGCTGATTGCGTGCGCGAACGTGGCAGCGCTGCTGCTGGTGCGCGCGCGGTCACGGAACCGGGAGTTCGCGGTGCGGCTGGCGGTGGGCGCGGGAACCGGGCGCATCATCCGGCAGATGTTGACGGAGAGCCTGCTGCTGGCGATAGCAGGAGGCGTTCTGGGGCTGCTGTTCGCGCGCTGGGGGCGCGATTTGTTGTGGCATTTCCGTCCGCCGTGGATGGGAGAAAACACGACGCTCGATCTCTCGCTGGACGGCACGGTGCTGGGATTCACGATCGGGATTTCTTTATTCACGGGGTTGCTGTTCGGCCTGGCTCCGGCGATGGCCGCCTGCCGGCGCAATCTTGCGGTGGAATTGAAGGAACGCGGGGTGAGCGGGTTCCGGGAGCACCGGATTTTCGGTGTGCGCTCGTTGCTGGTGATGGGGCAATGCGCGTTGTCGGTCATCGCACTGGTGGGCGCGGGGCTGTTCATGGAGAGCCTGGGCAGGCTGCAGCGCATCGATCCGGGATTTGAAACCGAACGCCTGATGCTGCTGCGCATCAATCCGCTGGGAGCGGGATTGAGCAAGGAACAGAGCATGGTGTTCTACCAGCAGTTGCTGGAGCGGATGAAGGGATTAGGAACGGTGCAATCGGCTTCGGTGTCTTCGATCAGTCCGCTGACCTCGGGCGGCTACATGCGCGGGATACGTCCGGATGGCGCGCAGACACCGCCGCGGGGGGCGCAGATTCTGAGCAATCCGGTGGCGCCGGACTATTTCGCGACGACGGGGATTGGGCTGCGCGAGGGCCGGGAGTTCACGAGCGCCGACCGGGCTGGAAGCGCGCTGGTGGTGGTGGTGAATGCGGCATTCGCGGCGCGGTTCTGGCCGGGCCAATCAGCGGTTGGAAAGACGTTGCGGTTCACCACGGACGATGCGCCGCGCACGGTGGTGGGAGTGGCTTCCGATACGAAATTTTTCAGCCTGACGGAAGCGCCGCGGATGTGCATCTACGTACCGATGTGGCAGGAGTTTCAACCCGCGGCGACGCTGCTGGTGCGTACGGCGGGGGATCCGCGGGGTTCGATCGGCGCGGTGCGGGAGGCGGCGCTTGGGCTGGAGCGAAACCTGCCGCTGGGCACGCCGATGCCGATTGGCAATCTATTGGAACGTTCGCTGTGGTCGCAACGTCTCATTGCAGGCATGCTGGCGGTATTTGGAATTCTGGCGTTGGTTCTGGCCTCGATCGGGGTGTACGGACTGAGCGCGTACGCGGTTTCGCAGCGCACCAGCGAGATCGGGATCCGCATGGCGCTGGGGGCATCGCCGCGGGATGTGCTGCAAAGCATCCTTTCGAACGGGATGATTCTGGTGATTCCGGGGGTAGTGATCGGGCTGATGGGGGCGCTGGCGTCTTCGCGCGTGGCGGCGAATCTGCTGTATGGGATTCCGGCGACGCATGTGCCGGCGTATCTGACTGCCGCCGCTGTGTTGACGGCGGTAGGCCTGGTGGCGTGTTATATTCCGGCCCGGCGGGCCACGAAGGTGGACCCGATGCTGGCCTTGAGGCATGAATGACGCGTATCCTCGAAACGATTGCCGAAGCTTCGCGCCGGATGTGGCGCAACCGGGCGGTGACGATTCCGGTGGCGCTATCGCTGGCGCTGGGGATTGGCGCCAACACGGCGATATTCACGCTGGTGGACGCGCTGTTTCTGGCTCCGCTGCCATTGCATCAGCCGGAGCGTCTGATGGCGTTGTTCACGCACGATCCGCGCAATCCGGGTTATCACACGGTCTCATATCCCAACTACGTGGATCTGCGGAAGCGTCTGGAGTCTTTCGAACAACTGGCGGCGACCATCGGCGTTCGAGCGAACTTCTCCTATGGCGGCGAGGTAGCCGAGGTATTGAGCGAATTGGTGACGGACAATTACTTCACCATGCTCGGCGTGCAACCGGCGTTGAGCGAGGCGCGGCCGAAATTGCCGGAGGGGGAGAGCAGCGGCCTGGCGCGGGTGGTGGTGAGCCATGCGTTCTGGAGGAAGCATCTGCGAGCCGATCCGGACGCGGTGGGAAGGACGGTAACCATCAACCGGACGCAGTTCCGGGTGAAGGCGGTGATGCCGGAATCGTTCAAGGGGATTGAGCGGATTGGAGCGACGGAGATCTGGCTGCCTTTGCGGATGTATGGCGCCCTGCTGGAGCGTCCGGACTGGCTGGGCGGGCGGCGCGCGCTGATGTTCTACACGATCGGGCGCCTGCGGGACGGGGTAACGGTGGAGGCGGCCGAGGCCGAGGTACGGCGTGTTGGCGCATGGCTGGCGGAGCGCTATCCGGAATCGAATGCGGGACGCGGGTATGTGATGACGCCGCTCGAAGAGGCATCGCTGGGGCCGCAGCGGCGGGACAAGGCGTTGCGCGCGGCGGGAGTCCTGATGGGTGCGGCGGGGATGGTGTTGATCATCGCCATCGCCAATGCGGGCAATCTGCTGCTGGCGCGTGTGACGGCGCGGCGGCGCGAGATGGCGGTGCGCATCGCGCTGGGAGCGACACGGCGGACGCTGTTGCGGCAGGTGTTTGTGGAGACATCGCTGCTGGTGGCGCTGGGAGGATCGCTGGGACTGCTGGCGGGGAGTGTTGGCCGGCAATTCTTGTGGCGGCTGCGACCGGCGGATTTGTCCGCGGATCACCTGGCACTGGCGATGAGCGGGCGCGTGCTGCTGTTCGCGGTGCTGCTGTCGATTCTGACGGGTTGCCTGGCGAGCCTGCTGCCGGCGTTTAAAGCGTTGCGCGGCGATATCACCAGCGAACTGCGGGAACGCTTTCAAAGCGGGGGCCGGTGGTGGCACCGGTTCCAATTCCGCGAGGCTCTGGTGGTGGCGCAGGTGGCGCTGTCGCTGGTGGCGCTGGTCAGCGCCGATATTTTTCTAAAGAGCCTGTTCCACGCGCGATCGATCGATCCTGGTTTCGATACACAGAACATCGCCACGTTTGAAGTGAATCCACGCAGGCTTGGCATCAGCGGCGGGGAGCGAGTGAAGTTCTATCTCGGCCTGCAGGAGAAACTGGCGGGGCTGAACGGAGTGGCTTCGGTGACTATCGCGGCGAATCCGCTGTTTGGCGAGGACCGCATGCGCCGGACGGTGCTGGCGGATGCGGCGGATCCGGCGCGGGGAGGCTCCATCACGCGCGTGAACGCTGTTTCGGCGCGCTACTTCGCCACGGCCGATGTGCTGATTCTGCGAGGCCGCGACTTTCAGCCGGCGGATGATTCGAAGGGGCCGATGGTGGCGATTGTGAACGAGACGATGGCACGCCAGTTGTGGCCGGGCGAGGAGCCGTTGGGGAAACGGTTCCGGTTTTTCGGCGACAGGGAGGATCACACGGTGGTGGGCGTGGCGCGGGACAGCGTGTATTCCTATCTGGGCGAGAAACCCGGCCCGTGCGCCTACGTGCCGCTGCTGCAGAATTCGCCGCCGTTTGCCTCATTGATTGTGCGTACGCATGGGGATCCGGCTGGATACAACGCGGCGATTGCGAAGGCGGTTCGCGGATTTCACCCGGAGTTGCCGAAGCCGGAAGTGGTTGCCGTGATCGATGCGATCGAGCAATCGCTGTGGGCGCCGAGGATGGCCGCGACGTTGCTTTCGGTGTTCGGATTGCTCGCACTGATTCTGGCGAGCGTCGGAGTGTATGCGGTGACGGCGCAAATGGTGACGCGGCGGTCGGCGGAGTTGGGGATGCACATGGCGATGGGCGCCTGTCCGGCGGATGTGGCGGGGCTGATTCTGCGGCAGTGCTTCACGCTGATCCTGCCGGGGCTGGCCATCGGGTCGGCGGTGTCGTTCGCACTGGGACACTTCCTGCTGCGCGATCTGGTGTTTGGGGTGAGCCAAACGGATCTGGAGCCTTACCTTGCGACGTCGTTGTTGCTGAGCGTGGTGGCGCTGGCGGCGATCTATCTGCCGGCACGCCGCGTGATCCGGCTGGAGCCCGCCATGGCGCTGCGCCGGGAGTAAATCGTTTTTTGAAAGCACTGCATGATCAAGCTTGCCAATATTGAAAAATACTACGATGCCGGCCCCACTCGGACATGGGTGCTGCGGCGCATCAACATCGAGATCCAGGAAGGGGAGTTCGTGTCCATCATGGGCCCGAGCGGCGCGGGGAAATCGACTCTGCTGCACTTGCTGGGGATGCATGACACCAGTTGGAACGGGGAGTATCACTTGTACGGCCACCCGATCCACAGGCTGGGGAAGAAGGAACGCTCAGAAATTTATAAGAAATATTTCGGTTTCGTGTTTCAAAGCTACCATCTGCTGGATTCGCTGACGGTGTATGAGAACCTGGATATTCCGCTGAGCTATCGCAACATCAAGAAGTCCGAGCGCGACAGCATCGTGTGCGACGCGCTGGACCGGTTTCGCATTGTGGGGAAGAAGGATCTGTTTCCGAACCAGTTATCCGGGGGACAACAGCAACTGGTGGCGATCGCACGGGCCATGATCGCGAGCCCCAAGATCATCCTTGCCGATGAGCCGACGGGGAACCTGCATTCGAGCCAGGGCAAGGAGATCATGGAGATGTTCAAGAAACTGAACGATGAGGGAACGACGATCATTCAGGTGACGCATTCGGAAACGAACGCGGCGTATGGGAACCGGGTGATCCAGATCGTCGATGGCTGGATTGCGAACTAGGCGCGGCGGCGCCACAGGCCTGCTGCGATGAGAGCAGCGCCAAACATGCTGAGCGTGGCCGGCTCGGGAGTTTCCTCCACGTCATCGCGGTCGATGTATTGGACGGATCCGGAGTAGTTGAGGCCGAAGCTCCAGCCGGCACGTTGCGCCACGTCGAAGCGGAGAGTATTGGCTCCGGCGGTCAGGTAGGCGGCGATGTCGAGGGTCAATTCGGTTTGCTGCAGGCAGCCGACGGCGAAATCGGAGCAGGTGCTGTAGGTGTTGCCCGCTTGCGGGGCTTCGGGCTGGACAAGGACGTTGTTGATGTAGAGAGCGGCGGAATCATCGGCGCGGTAGGTGACGGTGGCGACAAGCGGGGCTTCGGGCAGCAGCAGGGCTTCGAAGAACGAAAGCACAAAGTTATTCGGCGTGAAGGTGAATCCGGCGGTAAACGGCTTGCCGGTGGGCGCGTAGCTGACCCAAGAGGAACCGGGCAGGGCGGCGGCCCAGTTGTCGTGGGGAACAATGGCGAGGCTGTCGCCGATGGCTGTCCATTCGTTGGCATCCGCGGCGGTTCCCTGCGATGCAAACGTGATGGTTCCGGCGTGGGCCAGTGCGCCGGCGCAAACCAACAGCGCGGCGATCTTGGAAAAACACTTCATTCAATCGTCTCCTTCTCTGAAACGATTGTCGAATTTGGAGCCGTAATAGGAAATCGGCAAAATGTACCAAAAATGGCGGGCTGGAAGTTGGTGAAAGAGAACGGCGGAAAGTACGGGCTATGGCGTACTGTCCCCCGGGGGTTAGAAAGGAAGAGGGTTCATAAATTGGGCAATAATATATTCGCCTGACAAGGTGTGGTAGACTCTCGGAACGGGCCTCCGCACATGCCAACTCCTTTAGCTGCCTCTGTCCTTGTATGCGAGTCAATCATCGAGGACAAACGAGGCATTCTCAGCGTCATCAGTATTCTCGACGTCATCAAGGTACACATCCCGCCAGACTTCCCTCAAGAGCGGAGAGGCATTCAATTCAAAGTGCTAGCGATTGCTAAGTTTGCTCCTGGATTGATCGCAGAAGGCACCGCTGAACTCAAGTTTACCAGGCCGAGCGGCGAGACCAGCAACGCAGGCATCGATCCGATACCGTTTAGGATTCCAGCCGGAGATGCTCCTGGGGCGTTCAATCTGATTAGCGAAATCAACCTAGTGCTCAAGGAGGAGGGGCTACACCGCGTCTCGTTGGTC
>CALFYN010001184.1 GCA_937952345.1 uncultured Acidobacteriota bacterium | reverse complement strand
CCTCAAAGGCCAAAACGTCGTCCTTTACTTCTATCCCAAGGCCGACACTCCGGGCTGCACCACAGAAGCTTGCGAGTTCCGTGACGCCATGCCAAACTTCACCGGAGTCAACGCCGTTATCCTCGGCATCTCTCCCGACACACCCAAAGCCCAAGCCAAATTCCGCAAGAAATACGGCCTCCCGTTCCATCTCCTCTGCGACACGGACCACGCCGTCGCCGAAGCCTACGGAGTCTGGGTTGAAAAGAGCATGTACGGCAAGAAATACATGGGCATTGAGCGAACCACTTTTGTCATCGGCCCCGACGGCAGGATCCGCAAAGTCTTCCCCAAAGTAAAGCCCGCCGGACACGCCACGCAAGTCATGGAAGCGCTCCAAAGCTGAACGGAGTTTGCCTCTCCGCGCACCCCCATGCTAAATTAAAAACTGCCCGTCAGTGTGCGCCCGTAGCTCAGTTGGATAGAGCGTCTGGCTACGAACCAGAAGGTCGGAAGTTCGAATCTTTCCGGGCGCACCATTCTGTCACTCCCTCTTACGGCAACACCTCGTACACCTTCACCGCGCCCGTCCCGTACTCGCTGAAAACACTCCGCTGCACAATCTTCTCCAGTGCCGGCACTGGAACACAGCTCTCATCGAAGCTCGTGCTCACAATGTGAAACTGCGGCCCGCGCAAGGCAAGCTTTGCTTCTGAATAACTGGAGAACTTCCGCACGCTGACCACGTTGCCGTTGAGTTCCTCCACCACGTGCACATTCGTGTCCTGAGCCGCCTGGCCATCGAACAGATAGAGACGCGCGGTCATTGTTCGAAAGTACTCCGGAGTATACAGCGATATCGGCCGTCCATTGTAGTTCAGCCGCAAGACGTACCGGCGAATGTCTTTTCCCGCCCAGTCGATCATCGTGCCGATCTTGTTCCCGTCGAACATCGGCGAAAACGGCAACTCAGCTCCGACAACGACGTAGCGCGACCACAGTCGCCCAGCAATTTCCAGCGCATCCTCTTCCTGCTCGGCTGTAAAGAACCGCGCCGCACGAAAGGCCTGCGCTTGTGTCGGATTGGTTGCCGGCACCCGCCGCCCGAGCGTATTGATGAGGTACCCATAGTCACACCAGGAAAGCACCGTGTAGTCCGGCCGCCGCGGCGGAGCCTCGTAGCGCGCGTAGTAGTAACCTGCATCGCCGAACGGTTCCGGCGTATTCTTACGTATCCACTCCATGGCAGCCTGCCAGTCTCCCCGTGGCGATGCATCGCGCCGCAGGACACGCAAGCCTCCTTCGACGCAAGGATAAGCCACACCCAAGGCAAGCACCGCGATCACGGGCCATCGGAATCGCTTGATGTATTCGCCTGCAAGCAGCGCCGTGAAGATCGCCACAAACGGCGCCAGATAGTACCCCATGCGGTTCTGCGCCAGCGTCGCCAACAGCAGCAGCGTGCCCACGGTGAGCAGCGCGGGCATCCCCGCAACCGGTTTCGAAACCAAAACCCGGTGCCAGAACAGCGCCATTCCGGCCATTGCCAGGAAAATGGCGCACCCATAGTGGAATGTGGCTGCACGGGTGGAGAATTCATCGGTGAAATAGAACAGCGGCTTTAGTTCCACCACATGCAGCCGCCATCCCGTGGGACGCAGGAAATTGCCGATCTCGGCGGTCATTGGCCCCCAGAACGGAGGATCGACGACACTCAGCACAATCCAACCGGCGATGGCAGGCCCCACCTTCAGCGCCACGAACTGTCTTTTGTATAATTTCTTCCCCGCCAGAAGCAGGAAGTAGCCCAATGCCAGCAGCGCAGCAACCGAAGCGGCGATCGTGTACCTGCCCCAAAGAATCTGCCGGTAGGGCAGAAACAGCACCAGCCCGATGCCCCCCATGATCAGCGCTTGTTGCGCCATAGGCTTATAATCCTGCCCCTGGCGAGCCAGGATCGCGCACTCCACAAATATCGCGATCAGCAGCAGTCCAATCCAGAACGCGCCGCCCACCCAATTCAGCAAGTATGCCCCTAGGACGATTCCCGCCAGAATCCCCCGGCCCTGCAAAAGCAAAGCGAGCGCCAGGATGGCCAACAAGCTTTCGGCAACGTGCTGGTCTGGACTACCCAATTGGCTGACGCGCAGAAACACCCCGGGCAGTATCCCGGTGATTGCCGCCGCCAGCAGGGCAATCGGCGGCGTGCTCATTCGGCGCACCAGGAAAAACACCACGGCGGGGATCATTGCCCCCAGCACCGGACTGGCCAGCGCCGCGACGCTGTGCGCGGAGAACGGCAAAACCCATCCCGCGACACCCAGTAGCATGGTGAAAAAGGGAGCCGTTGGAATCGGTCCGGTTTCCGGGCCGGCCAGGTAAGGATCCACACCGGGCACAACCGGCGGGTGGGCCAGAAAATTTTCCATCAGCCGCACATGATAATAGGTGTCGACGTCTTGAAAATTGACGCGATCCCGCGCGAAGGTGAACGACCACGGAATCCACACCCGCCACAGAAACGACAGGAGACAGACCGCACCTAACCAAGTGTACATACGCACGGTGGGCATGGCGATAGTTCAGCCTACCACGCGGTGCATCATCCCCTAACCATTCGCCTGGTGGGCGCCATGTTACGATTTACCCTATTGTGACCCGACAACTCTTCTTCAGCTTCGCCCTCATTCCTGCCTTCCTCAGCGCGCAATCCGCGCTTACCGTCTCCACCCCGCGTCTGGCCCGCATCGACGCGCTGCTCGATCGCTACGTCCAGGAAAACCGCATCCCCGGCGCCGTCGCTCTCGTCCTCCGTGACGGGACCCCCGTTTACCAGCGAGCCGTCGGCTGGGCCGATAAAGAGTCCGGGCGCCGCATGCAGCCGAACACCATCTTCCGCATCGCCTCGCAATCGAAGGCCATCACGAGCGCTGCCATCCTCATTCTGGTCGAAGAGGGCAAGATCGGCCTCACCGAGCCAGTCGGCAACTTCATCCCCACCTTCAAAAAGACCACCGTCGCCGACGCCGGCGGAAACATCATCCCCGCCAAACGCCCCATCACCATCCACGATCTGCTGACCCACACCGCCGGCATCTCCTACGGCAACGACCTCCACATCGCCGCCGCCTACCGCGAAAAAGGGCTCGGCCCCGCCGCCGGCAACGGCTGGTACACCGCCGACAAAGACGAACCGGTCTGCGTCACGATGGAGCGGCTGGGCACGCTCCCGTTCGTTTCCCAGCCCGGGGAAAAATACGTTTACGGCTATAACACGGACATTCTCGGCTGCGTTGTCGAGAAGGCATCAGGCATGGCCTTCGACAGGTTCGTGGAAACGCGCATCACGGGCCCGCTCGGTATGAAGGACACGCGCTTCTTTCTCAAACCCGAAGACCGCGACCGCCTCGCCGCTGTCTACGCAAGCGATGGCCCCACGGGTTACAAGCGCGCCGCCGAGGGATCCAAAGGCCAGGGCCACTATGTCACTGGTCCGCGGAAGAGCTTTTCCGGGGGCGCCGGCCTCACATCCACGGCTCACGACTACGCCCGTTTCCTCGAATGCATTCGCCGCGGCGGCGAAATCGACGGCGTCCGCATCCTGTCCCCGCGCACGGCGATGCTCATGCACACCAATCAGTCGGGTACACTTCATTCCACCAACGGTGTCGGCTTCGGATACGGTTTCGATGTCAACGAGCGCTATGGAGCGAAGGGCCTGGCAGGCGTCGGCGCCTTCGGGTGGGGCGGCGCTTACGGCACCAGCTACCAGGTGGATCCCGAAAGCGGCCTCGTGATCACCTTTATGGAGCAGTTGATGCCCAACGCCACCGACGTCCAGTCGAAGTTCCTGACCTCCGTTTACCAGGCTCTGCAATAACCCATCCGGTTACCAGATCAGTTTCAACCCCAGTTGCAGATTCCGCGGCGTATCGGCTCCGGTGATCTGCCCGAAGTTATTCGTCCCCAGCGTATTGCCCGCCTGGCCGAAGCGCGGAGTGTTCGTAAATTGGAATGCTTCGAAGCGGAACTGCAGACCCAGGTTCTCCCGCAGTGAGAAATTCTTCATCGCGGAGAAATCCCAGCCAAAGAAACTCCGCTGCCGCGCGCTGTTTCTTCCCAGGTTTCCGATTTGAAACTGAGCATTGGGCGCGAACGCGGCGGTGTTGAAATCGCGGCTGAGAGATCGCTCTCCGGCGTTGGGATCGCCGATGACATTCGGCCGGTTCACTACGCCGATCGTTCCCGTGTTTGCGGGGTTGCCCTGTACAGTAAGGCTGTACGGGCGTCCCGAAGCCCATGTCACAATGCTCCCCGCCGACCAGCCGCCGATCACAGCATTGGCCACGCGATTCATATTGCTGCCAAACGTGCGGCCCCGGCCAACCGGCAGATCATAGATTCCGCTCAACACAAACCGGTGGGGCACATCCTGGTTATCGACGGATCTTTCCAGATTCAGGAAGCGCGTATCCTGATAGCCACACCCGGTGGTATTCCCTGCCGCCGCGTTCCCGCAAGTGTCGCCGATGGTCTTCGACCATCCATACGATGTCAGCAGTGTGAAACCCTGTGAGAAGCGCTTCTCCAATTTCGTCACCCATGCGTGATAGGACGAGTTGGCGTTGTTCTTATATCCCTGCACGGGCCCCAGCGGCGAGGATACAATCCCCGTGCCCGGTATCTCAGCCCGATGGTACGGGCGTTTGGCGTTGATATTGCCCGTCCCCGGCGGCGAGAAATTGTCCTCAAAGCGCATCAGCAAATGTACGCCCCGCGATCCGGAGTAGCCGGTCTCCAGCAACCAATCCTGCCCAAGCTCGCGCTGGATATTGAAATTCCATTGCTGGCCGTAACCCAGATCGGCGCGCCGTTCGTAGGACACAAACGTCAGCCCGGACGCCCGTGCCAATGTCAGCGAACCTTCCGGCGGCCCATTGCGCAGCAGCACTGCCGGCTGCGTCTGGCTGGAAGCGAGATTGACTCCAAAGGCATTGGGCGGGTTCCCGATCAGGTATTCCGCATCTCCAAAGGGCTCCAGATACGTGTAGAACATGCCGTAACCGGCGCGCAATACCGTCCGATCCGTCAGCTTGTACGCCATCCCGATTCGCGGCATCCAGTTGTTTGTATCGGTGTGATACATCGCGCGGTTGAAGCGGTCCTTGCCCTCCGCTCCGGCGAAGATCAGCCGTGGATTGGCTGGATCCGTATAGGTGTCGAAAATCCCCATCCGGTCCCGTTTGTCCAGAAACGGCAGTACCACTTCGTAGCGCAGACCCAGGTTCAGCGTCAGCCGGTTGGTCAATTTCCAATCGTCTTGCACATAAAAGCCGAGGTTCCAGGATCGTAGATCCACCTGCAACCGTGTATTCCACGCGTACTGGCTCGCCATACCCAGCAGAAAATCGGCCATCCCGTCGGTGGTGTAGCGGGCGTTGAATGTGTACGCGCCGATCTCCGTACGGATGTTGTAGATGTTGTTCTGCGAGCGCAGAATGTTCGCCCCTGTCTTGATCGTGTGCCGGCCCTTGGTCCACGTCAGATCGCCCGCCAGTTGCCGGTTCTGTGAG
>CALFYN010001183.1 GCA_937952345.1 uncultured Acidobacteriota bacterium | reverse complement strand
CAGAAACCTTGACACTCCCGTATTGATACAATAAAAAATCACCATGAAGGGCAACGACAAAGTCATCGCGTTCCTGCAAGAGGTTCTCACTGCGGAACTCACCGCCATCAATCAATACTTCCTCCACGCCGAAATGATGGAGAATTGGGGCTACCACAAGCTCGCCAAGCACACCAAAGTGGAATCCATTGAGGAAATGCGCCACGCCGAAGCCGTCCTCGAGCGCATCCTCTACCTCGATGCCACACCCAACATGAGCGAACTCTTCCCCCTCCGCATCGGTCAGAACGTCAAGCAGCAGCTCGAAAACGATCTCGCCCTCGAATACGAAGCCATCCCCCGCCTCAACAAGGCCATCAACTGCGCCGTCGAAGCCGGCGACAACGGCTCCCGTGACCTGTTCGAGAAAATCCTCACCGATGAGGAAAAACACGTCGATTACCTCGAAGCTCAACTCCACATGATCAAAGAGATGGGCTACGAAAACTACCTCGCCCAGCACATCGGCGACGACAAGTAACAAATTTCCCGGAACTTTCCGCCCACGCGCGGCAATCCCTACCAGAAGCTGCAATGGAGCGTCAGTTACAGGGAGTGCACGAAAGCGCGTTGCTCGAAAACGCCCGGCGGGGTTGCGCCGAGTCTTTCTCCACCCTGTATCGAAACCACAGCGGCCGCGTCTACCGCTATGCCTTCGAAATGTGCGGCAACACAGAGGCCGCCCAGGAAGTGACACAGGATGTCTTTCTCGCTCTCCTCGCCGAGATGGACCGTTTCGACCCCGCCCGCGGCAATCTGCTCGCCTACCTGCTCGGCGCCGCCCGCAACCTCACCTATCGCTGGCTGCGCCGCGAACAACCATTCCTCCCCCTCGAAATCGACGACGATACATCACAAGCGGGACAATCGCCGGCCGCCAGCCCGCTCACCGAGCTCACCCAAAAAGAAGCTCTCGACGGCCTCCAGCGCGCCATCGCCTCGCTCCCGCCCGCCTACCGCGAAGTCGTCGTCCTCTGCGATCTTGAAGAATTAGACTACGCCCAGGCCGCCCAAGCCATCGGCTGCGCCATTGGAACCGTGCGCTCACGCCTCCATCGCGCCAGGGCCTTACTCAACGAAAAGTGGCATCAGGAGCGAAAAACAAACTCCATGAGGTGTCCCGTATGACCTGTCAGGAATTCCTCGCAATCCGGCGCGATTATACGCGCCGCCAGTGGCTCAGCGACACCGCTCTCCGCGAAGCAAAACTCCATCTCGCCGAATGCCCCGCATGCCGCGAGTGGGCCGCCTCTGAGTCCGTTCTCACCACCGCCTTGGCCGAATTGTCCCACCAGCGGAACACCACATCCGCGCCTCCACAAATAGAGTCCGCGGTCATGGCCGCATTCGCCCAGCGCAAGCAATCCCGCCGCCATGCCATCTGGCGGAAAGCAGCATGGGCCGTTCCCATCGCCGCCGCACTGCTGCTCTTCGCGCTGCTCCGTCCAAAGGAACCCGCGCCCCACATGGCGCGCGAAATCACCCCCGCCCCGGCGCCCACAATGACGCCGGAAAACCCGGCCCCCGTAACCGTCGCGGCCCAACCCCGCCGCGCCACTCCCCCCGTGGTGCGCAATACCGAATATGTAACCGATTTCGTCCCCCTGCGCTTCGGCAAGCCGCTCGAATCCGGTGAGCCCGTCATGGTCGTCCGCATGGAGTTGCAGGGTTCTCAGTTGCGAAAGTTAGGATTGCCGGTCGCTCCCGATGCCTCATCGGGAACGGTCAAGGCAGACGTCTTGCTGGGCGGTG
>CALFYN010001182.1 GCA_937952345.1 uncultured Acidobacteriota bacterium | reverse complement strand
GGGACCCCTGTCCCGCGGCCAGCCCCCCGGCTGGCCTCTTCGAGTCACAGGGTGCCCATTCCGGCGCAGCCGGAGGCAGACGCTGTCCCGCACCCGACATGAAGAGCGAGGCTCTTCTGCTGCTACACTAGTTAGAAACCCAATCGCCCGAACCAGCGTTCCAACGCTTGTGTCCCCTGCCTCGTAGCAAACACCAGTGCGATCTATACGAGGAAGGATGCGTCATGAGCGAAACCACAGCCGTCCGTGAGGCCACTTACGGACTCACTTTAGAAGAACTATCAGCCTTGGCCGCCGAAGGCGGCAATCCCGCCGAGACCCTCATGAACGTCGTGGCCCTCATCGCCCGCCGTTTCCACACCGATGTCTGCTCGGCCTATCTCCTCGAACCCGACCGCGCCAATCTCGTGCTCGCCGCCACCGTCGGACTCCGCCGCGAATGCATCGGCACCCTGCGCCTCTCCCTCAGCGAAGGCCTCACCGGACTCGTCGCCGAACAGGTCCGTCCCGTCGCCGTCGCCCAAGTCAACACCCACCCCCGCTTCAAATATTTTCGCGAAGCCGGCGAAGACGACTATCAGTCCTTCCTCGGCGTCCCCCTCATCGACCGCGGCGTTCTGCAAGGCGTCCTCATCGTGCAGACGAAAGAAGTCCGCTCCTTCGACGAACAGGAAATCCGCACCCTCGCCGAGGCCGCCGCTGAAGTGGCGCCCGTCGTCAGCGAAGCGCGCACCCTCGCCCGCTTCATCGCCCCCGCGCAGGAACGCCTCTGGTCCCTCGCCCGCAATCTGCGCTGGAGTTGGGATGCCGACACCACCAGCATCTTCCGCGATCTCGACCCCACCCGCTGGCACGCCCTCAATCACAACCCTATCGCCCTCCTCTCGGAAATGCCGCTCACCACCATCGAGCGCCGCGCCAGTGAACTCGTCCTCCACAGCCGCATCAACTTCGCCTTCCGCCGCCAGCGCGAATACCTCGATGCCGACCGCACCTGGGGAGCCACCCACGCCGGTGTCCTCCGCCCCCGTCCCGTCGCCTATTTCTCCGCCGAGTTCGGCCTCCACGAATCGCTCCCCATCTATTCCGGTGGCCTCGGCGTCCTCGCCGGCGATCACATCAAGAGCGCTTCCGATCTCGACATCCCGCTCATCGGCATCGGCCTGTTTTACGGACAAGGTTACTTCCGCCAGTCCCTCGACCGCCACGGCTGGCAGCAGGAAGAGTACCTCCACACCGATATCAATCAAACACCGATGGAACTCGCCATCGGAGCCAACGGCGAACCCGTCACCGTCGAGTTGCACACGCGCAGCGGCATGCTGCGTGCCCGCGTGTGGCGCGTCAAGGTTGGCCGCTGCGATCTCCTCCTGCTCGATTCCAACGTCGAAGGCAACGCACCGGAAGACCGCGAACTCACCTCCCGCCTCTACGGCGGCGACGGCCGAGTCCGCATCCGCCAGGAGCTGCTGCTCGGCGTCGGCGGATTCCGCGCCCTCCAGGCCATGGGCATCACTCCCGGCGTCTTGCATCTCAACGAAGGCCACAGCGGCTTCGCCGTGCTCGAAGCCATTCGCTCCCGCATGGCCGAAGAAGGCATCGGCTTTGAACAGGCGGCCCCGAAGGTAGCCCGCGAAGTCGTCTTCACCACCCACACTCCCGTCCCCGCCGGGCATGACCGTTTTCATTCTGGCCTCGTTGAAGAGCACCTCGGCCCACTGCGCGAAGGCCTCGGCCTGTCCCACGATCACCTCATGTCGCTCGGCCGCGAAAATCCCTCCAACCACGGCGAAGAGTTCTGCATGACCGTCCTCGGCCTCAAGCTCTCCCGCCGCGCCAATGCCGTCTCCGCGCTCCACGGCGAAGTCTCGCGCGCCATGTGGACCGGGCTCTTTCCCGGCCGCCGCGAAGACGCCGTTCCCATCGGCCACATCACCAACGGCGTCCACGTGCCCACCTGGCTCGCACCCCAGATGGCCCGCCTCTATGACCGCCACCTCGGCACCGAATGGCAGGCCAACAGCGGCCTCGCCAGCATCTGGGAAGGCATCGAAAGCGTCGACGACGCCGAACTCTGGGAAACCCACCTCAGCCTCAAATTGCAGTTGATCGAGTTCGTCCGCCATCGCGCCATGGCTCAGGCCCAGAAGCGCGGCGAGTCCGCCGACGCCGTGCGCCGCCTCGCCAAAGTCTTCAGCCCCGATGCCCTCACCATCGGCTTCGCCCGCCGCTTCGCCACCTACAAGCGCGCCAACCTCGTCCTCAACGATCTCGAACAGTTCGCCTCCATGGCCAACGATCCCAAACGCCCCGTCCAGTTCGTCTTTTCCGGCAAGGCCCACCCCCGCGACGAACCCGGCAAGCGCGTTCTCCAGCAAATCGCCGAACTCATGCGCGATTCCCGCTTCGCCGACAAAATCGTCTTCGTCGAAGACTACGACATCAACGTCGGCCGCCACCTCGTCCAGGGCGTCGATGTCTGGCTCAACAATCCGCGCCGTCCGCTCGAAGCCTCCGGCACCAGCGGCCAGAAAGTCGTCCTCAACGGCGGCCTCAATCTCTCCGTCCTCGATGGCTGGTGGGCGGAAGCCTACGACGGACTCAATGGCTTCGCCATCGGCAAAGGACGCACCCATTCCAACGTCCACGTTCACGACCGCAACGATGGCGAGGCGCTCTACCAGACATTGGCCGAGGAAGTGATCCCGCTCTACTACCAGCGCGACCGCGACGGCTTGCCCCGTGGCTGGATCAAGCGCATGAAGCGCACCATCCGCACCTTAGGCTGGCGCTTCAATGCCGACCGCATGGTCATGGACTACACCCTGAAATGCTACGTCCCCGCCGCCGGCGGCACTTCCAGCGACATGAGCCATCCCGTCTAAGCAACGTCCCTTTCATCCCGTGAGCGGGAGCCTGCCCTCACCGGCGCGTTCCCGCCACCGGCACCTCCACCTGATACACCCCCTTGCCCGCCGTCACATACAACGTCTTCAGATCCTTTCCCCCAAACGCGCAATTCGTGATCGTATCCTCCGGGATCGGGATAAACCGGATCAGCTTCCCCTCCGGCGAAAAAACATAAACCCCGCATTTCGTATCCAGCGTTTCGCTCGACCCGCGCCGCTGATGCAGCCCCGCCGCCGCATGCACATTCCCCGCCGAATCCATGCACAGCCCGTCCGCGCTCCGCCCCGGCGAGAAATTGTGAAACACACGCATGTTCGTCACCGATCCGTCCGCCTGCAAGTCGTAAGCCCGCAGCATCCGCGCCCCGCCCTCGGCCTGATTCGCTTCCACCAGGTACAGCGTCTTGTCGTCCGGCGATATCGCAATCCCGTTCGGCCGCTGGATCTCCGGCCTCCGCAACAGCCGCGTCAGCTTCTTGTCCGTATCGATCCGGTACACCGCCCCGCCCGGTAAATCCGTGAAATACAGCCGGTCCTTGGAATCCATCGTCACATCGTTCGGCCCCTCGAACGCCTGCCCCTCATACCCGTCCGCCAGCACCTCCACCTCGCCCGTCCGCGGATTCGTCCGCGTCACCCGAGGCTTCCCCTGCCGCGCGGAATAAGGACTCTTCGCATTCGAAGGTCCCCCCTCGCACGCAATCAGCCTTTCCTGCGAATCAAATAATAATCCATTGGCATTATTCGATGGATCCCGAAAAATACTCAGCTTTCCATCCGGAGCCATCTTCAATATCTGTTGATGGATGTGCTCCGTGAAATAGATCGTCCCATCCTTGTCCGCCGCCGGACCCTCCGTGAACGCCGT
>CALFYN010001181.1 GCA_937952345.1 uncultured Acidobacteriota bacterium | reverse complement strand
CCGTCATGCAGTGGGGGGCCTGGCTGGGATGCCGGCGGGTAATGGATGTGACGTTGGGGAGGGTTGTCGGTGCAGCAGCCTAATGATTACAATCGGAACGTTATGAACAATGTGGAGCAGGGAGCGGAGGAATTGCTGAAGATGCCGTGCGCCTGCGCGACATTGCGCCGGGCAACGCGGGTGGTGACGCAACTCTATGAAGATGCGTTTCGGCAGGTCGGTGTGACGGCTCCGCAGTTCACGGTGATGTCGGTGTTGAAGGCATTTGGGGAGATGCCGCATTGCCGGTTGGGGGAATTGCTGGCGACGGATGCGACGACGCTGACGCGGATCCTGCAACTGATGACGCGGCGGGGATGGCTGGAGACGAGCAAGGGGAAAGACCGGCGGCAGCGGCTGATCCGGTTGAGCGCGGCGGGGATGGAGTTGTACGAAGAGGCGAAGCCGGTGTGGCTGGAAGTGCAGGGGAGATTACAGGGGGCGTACGGCGCGGCGGATTGGGGGAAAGCGCTGGGGTTGGTGGACCGGATGGCGGAAGGTGCACAGCATGTGTTGGGGAAGCAAACGCCAGCGTGAGGGCCGGAGTGAATGGGTGTATGAACCGGCCGGTGGCGGCTAATACTTGAGCAGGCGTTCCGCCTCGCGCACGACATCCTCCACCTGCGGCAGAATCTCGTCCTCGATCCGCGGGTTGTAGGCGATCCAGGTATCCAAAGCGGCGACGCGGCCCACCGGCGCATCCAGTTCTCCGAACAGTTCATCGGCCACCCGCGCCGCGATCTCGGCGCCGAAGCCGAAGCTTCGTGTATCCTCGTGCACCACCAGCAGCCGGTTGGTTTTGCGCACCGACCGGGCAATGGCATCCCAATCGTACGGCAGCAGCGAGCGCAAATCGATCACCTCGACGCTCCACTTGGGATTGCGCTTTTCCAACTGCGTTACGGCCACCATCGATTTCTGCACCAAGGCTCCGTAGGTGACCACGGTCAGCGATTGGCCCGGTTTCACCAGGCGCGCCTTGCCGAAGGGGACGGTGTAGTCGGAACCCGGATGGGGTCCGCGGTTGTAGGGCTCGCGATAGAGCTTCTTGTGTTCCAGAAACAGCACCGGGTCGTCGCAGCGCAGCGCCGTGCGCAGCAGGCCACAGGCATCCTGCGCATTCGAGGGCATCACCACACGCAGCCCCGGGATATGGGTGAACTCCACCTCCCCGGACTGGCTGTGGTAAACCGCTCCGCCACTCAAGTATCCGCCGATGGCGACACGGATCACGGCGGGGCACGAAAAGCTGTTGTTCGAACGCCAGCGCATGGTGGCCAACTCATCGCGAATCTGCATCATAGCTGGCCAAATGTAATCGAAGAATTGAATCTCGGCGACGGGCTTGAATCCGCGCGTCGCCAAGCCGATCGCCCGGCCGACAATGGCAGCCTCTGCCAGCGGCGTATCGAAGCACCGGTCGCCGTACTCGCGCTGCAAGCCCTGCGTCGCCTTGAACACGCCGCCCTTGCCTTTCACGGCCCGGATGTTTTGCTCGTGCCCGCAATCGGCCACGTCTTCGCCGAAGACCAGGATCTTGTCATTGCGCCGCATCTCTTCATGCAGGGTGAGATTGATGGAATCCACCATGGTGCGGGGCTCGCCCACGGGTGCGGGTTGGGTGTCGAACCGCGGGCCGCAGGGATCCACGACCGGACTGTAAAGAAATGTCAACGCGCTGCCAGAGGCGGGGGGCGCCGCCCGCAGCGCCGCATCGGTGGCCTGTTGTACCTCGGCTTCCACCTCGTGCCCGATGAGCTGCAGGGTGTGCCGGTCCGCCGCCCCCTGCGCGAGCAGCCATTCGGGGAAGCGGAACACCGGATCGCGGCGCGCCTCGGCGTCGCGTTCGGCGTCCGTTTTGTAGAGCCGCTCGTCATCGGAAAGGGAGTGCGAGTACGGCCGGATCACGTGGGCATGCACCAGCGCCGGACCCTTCCCCTCGCGGCACCAGCGAATCGCCCGTTCCAGAACTTCGTAAGATTTTGTAAAGTCGGTGCCGTCGGCCTCTTCCACATACAGGCCGGGAAAACAGGCCACCAGCTTGGAAATGCTGCCCCCGGCGGTCTGTTTTTCGATGGGAACCGAGATGGCATACCCGTTGTCCTGGATCAGATAGAGGAGCGGGAGCTTCTCCATGGCGGCCACGTTCAGCGATTCCCAGAACTCGCCCTCGCTAGTGGTTCCATCCCCCGAGCACACTACGGTAATCTCTCCGGAACCCGGGTTCAGGCGCAGAGTGGCTTCGGCGCAGCCCACGGCCTGCAAAAATTGCGTACCTGTCGGAGAGGACGATGAGACAATCCGCAGTGGAGCGCTCCCCCAATGCGACGGCATCTGCCGCCCCCCCGAGGCCGGATCGGCCCCGGCCCCCGCCGCCTGCAGCAGCATATCCTCGGGCGATACCCCCAAGGTCAGGCACAAGGCGCGGTCGCGGTAATAGGGATAGATCCAGTCGGAACCGGCGCGCAGCAGATACCCTGCCGCGACCTGAACGGCCTCATGGCCCGCTCCGCTGATCTGAAAATAGATTTTGTTCTGGCGCTTGAGCAATACCTCACGGTCATCGAGGCGTCGGGAGGTCAGCATCAACCGGTAGGCGCGCCGTAATTCGTCAACGCTCAGTAGAGGATTCACGGGTTTGTGGGTGCTACTCTGGATTGTTGCATGGATGGTGTGATCGTAGTCAATAAGTCCCCCGACTGGACCTCGCATGACGTGGTCGCGAAGATGAGAAGAATCGCCGGGACGAAGAGAATTGGACATTTAGGAACCCTCGATCCGATGGCCACGGGAGTGCTGCCGCTGGTGCTGAACCGTGCCACGCGGCTGGCGCAGTTCTACATGCGCTGCGATAAGCGTTACCAGGGGCTGGTCCGATTCGGCTACTCCACCAACACCTACGACCGCGAAGGCGAGCCGGCTTCGGAGGCGGTGGCGGTGACGCTCACCCGCGAACAGATCGATGAGGCGCTGAGCCAATTCCGCGGGGTTCTGCAGCAG
>CALFYN010001180.1 GCA_937952345.1 uncultured Acidobacteriota bacterium | reverse complement strand
AGCACCCGGAAACAATGGGTGCGCGACGCCGATCGCATCGCACTTCGTAACTTCTGGGAGACGAAGTACGGGCCCCACGGAGCCTTCACCTTCAATGCGCCGAACGATGACGGCGCGGGAACGACACCAATCACTTGCCGCTTTGCCAATGAGCCTCTGTCCTGGGAGATGGTCGCCGATTGGGCGTGCTCGCTGGGCGTCGCACTGATCGAGATCCCGAGTGGAACGCCTTCGTACACGCTGAACCAGACCGTCAATCGGTTCCCGTCTGGGTCTCTTCAAACCGCGCTGTTGTCGCAAGTGCAGGAGATCATCCCGCTGGTGCGCATCCAGCCGCTGGAATCCGGATATCCCGCCATTCATCTGTCTGACCGCCGCTGCACAATCGGTGGGCAGCTTTACCAGGCGCGGCTCCTGGAATTCGATGGCATCTCGCAGTCTATTGGAAACGATTCGGATGAAGCGCAATTCAACTTCGGAAATGCCGATCGCGTCATGCGCGACCTCGCCAACGACGTCGACCTGTTCCGCGCGGAGATCGCCTTCAGCCTTTTCCACGCTGGCACCGGCATCAAGCTCGATCTCTGGAAGGGCAACATCGTCAACTGGTCCTGCGACGCCGGGCCGGAGTTTCGCACTATTGCCGCGGACGGCCTCTACGAACTGAACCTGCCCTATCCGACGCGCCGCATCTCGCGCACGTGCTGGAAGCCTTTCAAGGATGGTCTCAACTGTCCTTACGCGGGCCCGGACACCACCTGCGACAAAGGCTTCGATACGCCCAACGGCTGCCGCATGCACGGCATGGACAACTACTTCGGCGGCATCATCGCCAAGCCGCAGGGTGTACGCATCAAAGACAACTCGACCGGGGTGTTCGGCTTCGGCCGCTCCACCATCACCAGCGTGTCCCTGGTTGCCGACTCCATCTATGACCAGGTGCTCCCGGAGATCTACACCGACTCGAACCTGCCGGTGAATGCCAAGATCGCCTCCGGTCGTGATGAGAGCGACTTCTATGCTGCCGTCGGCATTGTGGGCGAAGGCCCGCTGGGCGCCTACGGAACTGGCCACAAGTTGGACGGCCAATACCACCACGGCTACCCGGGTGCGCTGGGTCTAATGACGAGTCTGGGTGAAGATCCCAATCCTGTGCCGTTCGGGATGGACACCGACGCGCCCGTCGATCGCGCCGCCGGAACAGCATTCATGATGCTACGCCGCGCCGACGCACGCGGACTCCAACTTTCCCGGCTAAGCGAGCACGCGATGGAGGTCATCGTCAGCCAGGGGCTCGGCGGTTGGAAGTGGACCGCCCCCGGTGCGCGCAGTTGGCAGGCTGCTCTGACGAATCCGATCTGGATCGTCGTGAACATGCTACTGCGGGCCCGAGGGATTCGCGCGGGCGCCTCCGCCACGACCGACCTGCTGGACTACGCTGAAACTCTCTTCGAAGTCGATGCCGCCGTGGCTGCCGCGTCGATCTGCGATGAGCAGGTTGCCAAGATCGTCGGCACCGGCGACGAAACCCAATTCAAGTTCCGCGGCGTGCTGCAGGAGGAAAAACCGTTCCGTGACTGGCTGCAGGAAGTGCTGATGAACTGCCTCGGCTACTACACGTTCGCGAACGGCAAAGTGAAACTGGGCGTGCGCGTGAACTCATCGGCGCTCGAAGCATTCATGGAAGGCAACATCCTGTTCCGGAGCCTACAACTCGCACCGCTGCGGCCATCTTTCAATCACCTCACTGCCAACTTCGCGGACGAGGACTTCGAGTTCGTTGCCAACTCCATCTCGCTGTACGACGTCGATCACGCGACGCTGCTCGGCGGGGCAGGGCGCCCGCTGTTCCTGAAATCGACGGTCAACCTCGCAGGCACAGCATCGAAGTCGCAAGCCGCCCGCATCATCACCGTCCGGCTTCGTGAGGAACTGGGCGGCATTTCGCCGGCGGAATGGAAGGCGGCCCGTCAGGTCGGATTCAAGACGACCGCGCTGGCGTTGAATACGGAGCCCGGCATGGTCTGCTCGCTCACCCACCCCGAGATGCCGAACGGCGCCGGCGAGTTCCGAGTGACCGGTTGGCGGCTCAACCG
>CALFYN010001179.1 GCA_937952345.1 uncultured Acidobacteriota bacterium | reverse complement strand
CCCGGGGGAGACGGTCACCGACGTCCTGGCCTCTGTAGTAAAGGATCAGCCCGATTTGACGCAGGTTCCCGCTCCGGTCAGGGTGCTGCTGCAACGTTGTCTGGAAAAAGATCCAAAGCGCCGCCTGCGCGATATCGGGGATCTGGACGTAATTCTCGAACAAACGCCGCAGATCCAAACCGCGCCCAGGCAGGCAAGGCTCTGGCCCGCTATCGCCGCATTGCTGTTCGTGGCGCTGGCCGCGGTTTCGTGGATCCACTACCGCGAGGCGCCGCAGGACCTGATCACCTCCCGCGCCCTGATTCTACCTCCCCCCGATACTACGCTGTCATTCCGTGATGGATTGGGACTGCCCGCGGTATCGCCCGACGGGCGGCGCATTGTCTTCGGTGCGAAAAACGCCGATGGCAAAACGCCGCTCTGGGTTCGGCCACTGGATGGATTGACGGCACAGCCGCTAGCGAACACCGAAGGCGCGTCATTCCCTTTCTGGTCGCCGGACAGCCGCTTCATCGCGTTCTTTGCCGACGGGAAGCTGAAGAAGATCGAGGCCTCGGGCGGGCCTGTGATCACGCTGGCGGACGCTCCCATGGGACGCGGCGGAAGCTGGAGTTCGCAGGGAGTAATTCTCTTCACTCCGGGCACAACTCCGGGCACAACGCAAAGTGAGAGGAGAATCCTTCGCGTGCCTGCCTCCGGCGGCACGGCATCGACAGTCACCCAGGTAGGCCGAATGCCCTGGTTTCTTCCGGACGGGCGTCATTTCCTGTACCAGCTCTACCGGAGCGTAAGTGAAGAGCCTGCGATCTGCGCAGGTTCTCTTGACGATGGCGCATGCAAGGAGATCGGAAAGGCCTCTTCGAATGCCATCTACTCCCAAGGCTACATGCTGTTCAAGCGCCAGAACACATTGATGGCGCAACCGTTTGATGCAACCGCCTTGAAGACCACGGCAGAAGCCGTCCCTATCGCGGAGGAGGTACAAGGCGCCCTCGCCTCTCGCACGGTAGGCGTCTTTTCCGCGTCCACGAATGGAGTTCTTTCTTATCACGGAGGAAGCGGCGAAGGCGGAGCGGTCCTCACTTGGTTCAACTCCGCGGGAAAGCAAGAAAGCACAGTGAGTGAACCAGTTAATTTCCGGCCCCGTTTCGCGTTGTCACCGGATGGAAAGAACCTGGCCTCTCCCATCTCCGATGGCACAAACATCGACATCTGGATCTTTGACCTGGCCCGAGGCCTGCGTACGCGTCTAACGTTCGATGCGGCTCCCGACTATGACCCGGTGTGGTCACCGGACGGGCGAAGTATTGTATTTGCTTCCCTGCGAAAAGGCCAATACGATCTTTACCGAAAAGCCGCCAATGGCTCGGGAGCAGAAGAGCTTCTTTATGCCGACAGTTCAAACAAGCGTCCATATGACTGGTCCCATGATGGCAAGGTTCTGCTTTACCAAGCGTTTTCTGACGGGAGCGATATCTGGTGGCTACCGCTGACCACCGAGGCCTCTGGAAAGCCGCTTAAGCCATTTCCCGTGGTGAACACTCCGTTTTTCGAAGGTTATCCCGCGTTCTCTCCCGATGGCCGCTGGATTGCTTTCACCTCCAATGAATCCGGGCAGTTCCAGGTATATGTGACCGCTTATCCGCCCGGCCCCGGCGGCAAGCGGCAGATCTCCAACGCCGGAGGATCCCAACCGATCTGGCGGCGGGATGGCAGACAGATTATCTACCGCTCGATGGGCGCTGTTATGGCGGCCGATGTGTCCGCTGATGGAGCGACCTTTACAGTGGGCCAGGTCCACGAGTTGTTCCGCCCGCCTCCGGGCTCTTCCGAGTGGGGGCTTGAAGTCTCCCCCGATGGCAAACACTTCCTTCTGCCCATTATTCCCGAGAAGGAATCGAGCGGCGTGCTGACATTGATTCAGAACTGGACCGGCTCGCTGCGGAAGTAATATATACTGACCCTATTCCCGACCCGACGCAAATCGCACACTACAGAATCACCGCCAAGCTGGGCGAAGGCGGCATGGGGGCCGTGTACCGTGCCACCGACACCAAACTCAACCGCGATGTCGCCATCAAAGTTCTGCCCGAAGCCTTTGCCAGAGACTCAGAACGGCTGATGCGATTCCAGCGGGAAGCGCAGGTGCTTGCTTCGCTCAGTCACTCCAGCATCGCCACCATTTTCGGCATCGAAGAGGACGCCATTGTAATGGAACTCGTCGAAGGGCCGACGCTTGCCGAACGCATCGATCGTGGCCCAATTCCACTGGAAGAGGCGCTCGCCATCGCACGGCAGATCGCCGAAGCGCTCTCCACCGCGCACGACAAGGGCATCATCCACCGCGATCTCAAACCAGCCAACGTCAAAGTCACACCCGACGGCAAAGTGAAGGTGCTCGATTTCGGTCTGGCGAAACTGATCGACCCGCGCGAATCTGCCGAGGATCCGTCGCTTTCGCCAACCGTAGTGAAAGGTCGTTCGCCTACGATGGCCGGAGTGATCATGGGGACCGCGGGGTACATGTCGCCCGAACAGGCGCGCGGGCTCGCCGTCGACAAGCGGGCCGACATCTGGGCTTTCGGTGTAGTGCTCCATGAGATGATCACCGGGCGGCAACTCTTCCCCGGGGAGACGGTCACCGACGTCCTGGCCTCGGTAGTAAAGGATCAGCCCGACCTGACGCAGGTACCCGCGTCGGTGAGGGTGCTGTTGCAACGTTGTCTGGAGAAAGATCCGAAGCGCCGCCTGCGCGACATCGGCGACCTGGACGTCCTTCTCGAACAAACGCCGCAAAGCCAACCCGCGCCCCGGCAGTCAAGGTCGTTGGCCGCTCTCGCCGCAGTGCTATTCGTGGCGCTGGCCTCGCTCGCGTGGGTCCACTACCGCGAGGCGCCGCCGGACGTAATCACCTCGCGCGCCCTGATTCTACCTCCCGCCAATACTACGCTGTCATTCCGTGATGGATTGGGACTGCCCGCGGTATCGCCCGACGGGCGGCGCATTGTCTTCGGTGCGAAAAACGCCGATGGCAAAACGCCGCTCTGGGTTCGGCCACTGGATGGATTGACGGCACAGCCGCTAGCGAACACCGAAGGCGCGTCATTCCCTTTCTGGTCGCCGGACAGCCGCTTCATCGCGTTCTTTGCCGACGGGAAGCTGAAGAAGATCGAGGCCTCGGGCGGGCCTGTGATCACGCTGGCGGACGCTCCCATGGGACGCGGCGGAAGCTGGAGTTCGCAGGGAGTAATTCTCTTCACTCCGGGCACAACTCCGGGCACAACGCAAAGTGAGAGGAGAATCCTTCGCGTGCCTGCCTCCGGCGGCACGGCATCGACAGTCACCCAGGTAGGCCGAATGCCCTGGTTTCTTCCGGACGGGCGTCATTTCCTGTACCAGCTCTACCGGAGCGTAAGTGAAGAGCCTGCGATCTGCGCAGGTTCTCTTGACGATGGCGCATGCAAGGAGATCGGAAAGGCCTCTTCGAATGCCATCTACTCCCAAGGCTACATGCTGTTCAAGCGCCAGAACACATTGATGGCGCAACCGTTTGATGCAACCGCCTTGAAGACCACGGCAGAAGCCGTCCCTATCGCGGAGGAGGTACAAGGCGCCCTCGCCTCTCGCACGGTAGGCGTCTTTTCCGCGTCCACGAATGGAGTTCTTTCTTATCACGGAGGAAGCGGCGAAGGCGGAGCGGTCCTCACTTGGTTCAACTCCGCGGGAAAGCAAGAAAGCACAGTGAGTGAACCAGTTAATTTCCGGCCCCGTTTCGCGTTGTCACCGGATGGAAAGAACCTGGCCTCTCCCATCTCCGATGGCACAAACATCGACATCTGGATCTTTGACCTGGCCCGAGGCCTGCGTACGCGTCTAACGTTCGATGCGGCTCCCGACTATGACCCGGTGTGGTCACCGGACGGGCGAAGTATTGTATTTGCTTCCCTGCGAAAAGGCCAATACGATCTTTACCGAAAAGCCGCCAATGGCTCGGGAGCAGAAGAGCTTCTTTATGCCGACAGTTCAAACAAGCGTCCATATGACTGGTCCCATGATGGCAAGGTTCTGCTTTACCAAGCGTTTTCTGACGGGAGCGATATCTGGTGGCTACCGCTGACCACCGAGGCCTCTGGAAAGCCGCTTAAGCCATTTCCCGTGGTGAACACTCCGTTTTTCGAAGGTTATCCCGCGTTCTCTCCCGATGGCCGCTGGATTGCTTTCACCTCCAATGAATCCGGGCAGTTCCAGGTATATGTGACCGCTTATCCGCCCGGCCCCGGCGGCAAGCGGCAGATCTCCAACGCCGGAGGATCCCAACCGATCTGGCGGCGGGATGGCAGACAGATTATCTACCGCTCGATGGGCGCTGTTATGGCGGCCGATGTGTCCGCTGATGGAGCGACCTTTACAGTGGGCCAGGTCCACGAGTTGTTCCGCCCGCCTCCGGGCTCTTCCGAGTGGGGGCTTGAAGTCTCCCCCGATGGCAAACACTTCCTTCTGCCCATTATTCCCGAGAAGGAATCGAGCGGCGTGCTGACATTGATTCAGAACTGGACCGGCTCGCTGCGGAAGTAATATATACTGACCCTATTCCCGACCCGACGCAAATCGCACACTACAGAATCACCGCCAAGCTGGGCGAAGGCGGCATGGGGGCCGTGTACCGTGCCACCGACACCAAACTCAACCGCGATGTCGCCATCAAAGTTCTGCCCGAAGCCTTTGCCAGAGACTCAGAACGGCTGATGCGATTCCAGCGGGAAGCGCAGGTGCTTGCTTCGCTCAGTCACTCCAGCATCGCCACCATTTTCGGCATCGAAGAGGACGCCATTGTAATGGAACTCGTCGAAGGGCCGACGCTTGCCGAACGCATCGATCGTGGCCCAATTCCACTGGAAGAGGCGCTCGCCATCGCACGGCAGATCGCCGAAGCGCTCTCCACCGCGCACGACAAGGGCATCATCCACCGCGATCTCAAACCAGCCAACGTCAAAGTCACACCCGACGGCAAAGTGAAGGTGCTCGATTTCGGTCTGGCGAAACTGATCGACCCGCGCGAATCTGCCGAGGATCCGTCGCTTTCGCCAACCGTAGTGAAAGGTCGTTCGCCTACGATGGCCGGAGTGATCATGGGGACCGCGGGGTACATGTCGCCCGAACAGGCGCGCGGGCTCGCCGTCGACAAGCGGGCCGACATCTGGGCTTTCGGTGTAGTGCTCCATGAGATGATCACCGGGCGGCAACTCTTCCCCGGGGAGACGGTCACCGACGTCCTGGCCTCGGTAGTAAAGGATCAGCCCGATTTGAGCCAGGTGCCCGCTTCGGTCAGGGTGCTGCTGCAACGTTGTCTGGAGAAAGACCCAAAGCGCCGCCTGCGCGATATCGGCGACCTGGACGTACTTCTCGAACAGACTCCGCAAATCCAACCCGCGCCCAGGCAGGCAAGGCTCTGGCCCGCTATCGCCGCAGTGCTGTTCGTGGCGCTGGCCGCGGTTTCGTGGATCCACTACCGCGAGGCGCCGCA
>CALFYN010001178.1 GCA_937952345.1 uncultured Acidobacteriota bacterium | reverse complement strand
TTGTGATTGGATAGATGGGTATGATCGAAGCCAAGAACGAGCGCTTCTGGCAGTGCATGGACCGCGGCGCGAAAATCGAGCGGATGGCATTGGATGTGAAGCAACCGCGAGCGACGTTGTTCAGCCGGCGCGGCTATCTGCTGATTGCCGATCCAGGCACAGGGCGCATTTTGCGGTGGGAACGGAACCAGTCCGGCGTGGCGCGGGAAGGCGTCGCGGTGGAGAGCATCACCTTCGATCATCAGGGGCGGCTGCTGGCGTGTGAGAAAGACAAAGTGACGCGCACGGAGAAAAACGGCGCGATGACTCTGCTGGCTCCGGCGCGCCAGCCGCGGGATCTGGTGTACGCGATCGACGGCAGCGTGTATTACACAGCGGAAGGAACGGTGTTTCAGGTGACGCGGGAACGGGCGGGCGTGGGCGGAAAGGCCGGCGCGGGCACGGTGCGGGCCGTGGCGAAGGAGGGCGGGCAGTATGTGGCGCTGGCGCCCAATCAGAGCAAGCTTTACGTTTCCGATGCGCAGGGCGTAATTCGGGTGTACGATGTCGCGGCGGATGGAGCACTGGGAGCAGGCCGTGTGTTCGTGCGCGCGGCGTGCCAGGGGTTAAAAACAGACGAAGCGGGAAATGTTTGGACGGCGACGAAGGGCGGCATCGCCGTGTTCGATGCACAAGGCGCCGAGTTGGGACTGGTGCGCCTTACCGAGGCGGCGAACAATCTCAATTGGGGCAGCGGATTCCGCGGCCTGTATGTCACGGGCGAGGCCGGAGTGCATCACTTCCCGACGAAGACCAACGGCACACGAACCTACTGATTGGATTGCAGGTCGATGAGTCCGACGGTGGGATGCGTGCGGCCTGTATTGAACAGGACATAACGGCCGGTCCAGTCGAACGAAGCATGGGCGTGCACTTCGCGATGCTTGTCGCGCAGGCCAGTGGCCAGCAGGCGCAGATTGCCGGTTGCGGTTTCAAGCAGCCAGAGTCTGCCGTCGAAATCGTCGAGCACAACCTGCTTCCCATCAGGCGTGGCGGCGGCATGCCAGAATCGGCCTTCTTTCAACATGCGCGATGTACCGTCCTTCGAAACCAGCATGACACCCACCTTGTCGTTGACCATGGTCATGTCGCCGGTGCCGTGAACCCACGCCTCGTGGGTCACCCATTCCTTCAAGGGTGTGAACCAGGATTTCGGATCGGTGCGATAGTAGAACGGCCGGTTTCCGCTGCCGTCCGCGTTCACGATCCATGTGCGTTGCGGAGCGTAACCGCCGGTTTCCCAGACGTAGAAAATCAATGGGTCGGTGGGACTGTGCTGCACGTGGCCGATGTTGAACCCCTGCGTCACAACGGTCTTGTACGCGCCTGTGACAATGTCGATGAGTCCGATCTCCCAGTTAGCGTCATCGCGCTTCTTGGAGACGGCCAGCGACTTGCCGTCGTGCGATACGGAAGGCTGCCGCGGGCCGCCGACATGTGGCGGGGGAACAGAGCCCACTTTGCGAATCGCGCCGGTCTCCACGTCAAGCGCCATGACATCGTGCCCCTGCATGTAGAACAAGCGGCGTTTATCGCCCGGATCGGGGCATGCTGTGGAAGGGGAGGTATTGGGATCGATTGTTAATTGACGCGACTTGCCGGTGGCCACTTCGTAGGCGTGGATTTGACCATCGGACACGTAAATGGCGTAGCGGGAATCGGCTGTGAAATTCGGAAAATGGTAGTAGAGGTTGCTGGCGGTGTGGCCGGGCTGGGTGAATTCGACGATGCGTTGTCCGGTCACCGGGTCACGATAGGATTGCGCGAAAGCGATGCTGCAGAGAAGAAAGAAAAAGCGGATCATGAGGATCACTCTGTAGATGAGTGTCTCAGATCCGCTTTGTATTCCGGGTGTGCGTGAGGAGCCTAGGAGGATCTGCGCCTGACAAGAAATTTCTCAAGGGCTCCGGGTTCGTCCAGGATGTCCTGTTCAATCTCGCGCAATTCCCGCTCAATCAGGCTCCATTCGGTATCCTGCCCGTGGGCTGGGCTGCGCATCTCGGCCCGCTTTCGGTCGAGCGTCTCCAAGGTGGCGACGCTTTGTTCCAATCTCTCCTTTAGACTCCTCATGGCCATCCTCCTTGGGGGCCTCGGCGCTTGATCCATCCTGGAGCGCCTGACTGAGGCCTCACACTAATAGATGCGAAAACCGGGGCAAAAATTCCGTCAAAATATTGTCACCCCACTTTTTTCATCGGCTGTTGCCGGCTCGGCCTGTAGAGGAGGGGCAGCAGTGGCGGTCTGCCGGATGGCGTTTTCGAGTTTTTCACGCAGCTCGGCGAAGGATACGGGTTTGGGCAGGAAATCGTCCATACCGCTTTCCAGACACTGTTCCCGGTCACCCTGCATGTTGTTGGCGGTCATGGCGATGATGGGGGTGCGGCGCCGGTTGACGGCCTGTGCCTCGCGCATGCGGATTTCCGCGGTAGCCTCGAAGCCGTCCATTTCCGGCATCTGGCAGTCCATGAGGATAACGTCGTACGTTTCGGCGGACCACTGGCGGACCGCGGCGAGGCCATTGGGCGCAATATCGACGGTACAGTTCAGTTTTTCCAGGAGGCGCTTGCCGATTTTCTGATTGACGGCGTTGTCCTCGACAAGCAGTACGCGGCAGAGCGCGGAGAGCGGTTCAGCTAGTGAGCCTTGGGCGGCGTCATCACTGAGCGACTGGCGAGTGAGGATGGGTTTGGGAACAAGGCCATGTTTGGCTGCTGCCCAGGCCTGGCCGAGGGCATTCATGAGGACCGCGGCAAAGACTGGCATCACCAGATAGGCGGAGAATCCGGCCTCTTCCATCTCTGCCCTTTCTCCCGACACAGCGTAAGGGGCAATGCGGACCAGTGCCGGCTTCTGCGTTGTATGCCGGCGGATTTCGGAGGCGATATGCTGCGGGCTCCAGGAATCCGACACCTCACCCCCTACCAAACAGATCCGATAGCCGGGATCTTCGGCATGGAGAAGGTCATGCAATTCGGCCATTGTAGAGGCCTGGCGATAAGTCACGTGACAGCCATCCAATTGCTTGGCAAGGATGACAGCGATGGCCGGGTTCGGTTCGGCCACCAGTACATGAACATTACGGAGATCCAGCGGGCAGCAATTCCAGGAGGACGTGGAATGGTCCTTCCTAAGCGGCAGATCCAACTGGAAAATCGTGCCGACGTTCACCTCGCTGTCGACCGTGATGGTTCCGCCCATCAGTTCTGTCAGCCGTCTGGAGATGGCCAAGCCCAATCCGGTTCCGCCGAACTTGCGGCGCATGGAAGAGTCCGCCTGCTGGAAGGGGTGGAAGAGGCGGTGCAACCGGTCCTCGGGGATACCGACGCCGGTGTCGGTAACAGAGATGTACATGCGGGCCATGTTCTCGTCCTCCTCGAGAACGAGCACATCCACGGCGACCTGGCCACGCTCCGTAAACTTGACTGCGTTTCCGGCCAGATTCAGCAGGATTTGGCGGATGGCTCCACCGTCGCCGAGAAATCGGACGGGGGCGTCGTTCGGATAACCCACCAGCAGACTGATGCCTTTTTGGCCTGCTCGCACCGAGACGGCGTCCATAACCTCGGAGAGCGTTTGCTGCAAATCAAAGGGAACTGCTTCCGTTTCAAATTTGCCGGCTTCGATCTTGGAGAAGTCGAGGATGTCGTTGATGATTTGCAGGAGCGAATCGGCAGAGCGCAAAACGATGCCGGCGCTTTCTCGCTGGTCGGGATTCAGAGGGGAATCGAGAAGAATGTTGGTCATGCCGATGATGGCATGCATGGGGGTACGGATCTCATGGCTAACGGTGGCGAGGAAGTTGCTCTTGGCCTGGGCCGAAGATTCAGCCAGCAGGGTGGCCTGCTCCAGTTGCTCGGAGTAGGTTGCGAGCCGCACCTCTGCCTCCCTGCGTTCGACCACCTCGGCTTTCAGTTCGGAGTTGAGCTTGCGCAACTTTCGCGTCCTTCGTCTGGCACGCTTCCGCGCACTGTGGATGTCGCGGCGCGCAGCCAGCACCTGCGCGCCTATGGCGACAACAAGAATGCACCCGATGAGAAACCCGATCTCCGGCAACCTGGTAAGCCGGGATTCGATGAAATCACGGTGAGCCCGGATCTCCAGCCTCCAGTCGCGTCCGGCGAACTTCCAATTGTGCTGGCGGACGAGATCAGAGGGCGGTCGCGAGGATGTTTGATGCCGCGCGGCTTCTCGCCCGGAACTGGAATCGCGGATAGACAAAGTGAGTCCTTCCGCGGAACCCTTTCGAAACGCCACTTTCACAACCGACTGCGGGTCTAGAGCAGCCAGCAGGAAACTGTCGGGCACTCCGTTGCGAAAGAGGGGAACCGCCAGGACCAATCCGGTTGTATCCTGCAGACCGGGAAACCGGAGGGCCGGCGCGGTGGCAACAGACTCTCCCGTGCGGGCAGCCTCCTGCATTGCGTAGAGCCGCTCGGGATCGGTGCTCAGGTCAAACCCGATGGCGACGCCACGATTGGACATTGGCTCCACGAACCGCAACGGGTAGTGAGGGGACGCGTGAGGAACCACTCGCCTCCCCATCAGATCCCGCACTTGAACATCTCGTCCCATTTGCCTTGAGACATCGCGTTCCCAACGGGAGAGGGATCTCTCATCCACCGGAATGACCCAGCCTATCTCGAGGATGTACGGTGACTCCTGGATCATTGGCTGCGTAAAGGCGCGAAACTCCCAGGCGGTGGGCACACGCTGGATTTCCCAGGCCGCGGCAAGCATCCGCAGTTGGCTACGGCTGTGATGAAACGCCTCCTCCACCGAATGCTCGATCTGCGCGCACTCCTTCGCGAACTGACCGGCGACAATCTGATACTCCCAACGCCGCGCCGTGACATACATCGCAATATTGAGCAGCAATAGCCCCACCCAGACCGAAACAATGATCCGGCGGCGCAGTGCGTGACACCGCAGCAGCCAGCGAGGCAGTTGCATACAGACCTTATCGTCATGTAAGTTCTACCCATGAACCGCCGCCAGTTACTTCGACTCGCCCCCGCCGCCATGCTAGCCGCGCCGGGCCTCCGCACACCGGCCAGCGCTGCTCCACCGCTTCCTTTCGCGGGCGAGAAGAGCAAACTGAAGATCACGGGAATACGGCTTGTGCGCACTCGGCCGCGTAAACCGCTGCCAGCCTATACGCCCTCTGCCAACTCCTGGTCGACGCAGGGTGTAGAGGTGGCGAACCCCATGTCGGTCTACCCCGAATACAAGGCAATGCGTTCTCTTTTCATGCCGGATCCGGGCAAGGTGCCGTCGTTTACAGTTGAAATCACGACGGACAAGGGAATCAAAGGATACGGAAACGGCGGACCGGGCGGAGGAACGGTGGTCATCGAACATCTCACCAAGCTGATGATGAACCGTGATCCCTTCGATATCGAACGCAATTGGGATATCTGCTGGCGTTCCACGATGTCATACGGGCGGATGGGCGTGACGATGAATGCCATCAGCGGCGTCGATATGGCGATGTGGGACATTATCGGCAAGGCGTTGGACATGCCGGTATACCGGCTGATCGGCGGTGAAGTGAAAGACAGGGTTCCCGCTTACTGCACGGGCAATGATATCGAGCAGCACGTGGAGTTCGGATACAAGCGGCTGAAACTCGCGATTCCGCACGGTCCGGCCGACGGACGCGATGGGATGAAGAAGAACGCCGAACTCGTGAAGCGCGCCCGCGCGGCACTGGGCCCGGATGGTGACATCATGCTCGATTGCTGGATGTCCTGGACGGAACGCTACACGATTGAGATGTGTGAAATGCTGGAGCCATACCGGGTTTACTGGGTGGAAGAAGTGCTGCAGCCCCACGATTACAAAGGTTTCGGACGACTGAACGCCGCCATCAAGTCGACGCGCATCGCCACCGGTGAGCATGAATACGGCCGCTATGGCTTCCGCTATCTGCTCGAAGCCAACGGCGCCTCGATCTGGCAGCCGGACATTCAGTGGTGCGGCGGGCTTACCGAACTGCGCCGCATCGGGGCGATGGCATCCGCCTATGACATTCCAGTGATCCCGCACGGAGGCGGATTGAATGGCGCCATCCACTGGACCATTGCCAATGTGAACGCACCGTGGGCCGAGTTGTTCCTGCCGGCGCCCGGCGGTCCGAAAGAGGTTTATCAGATTCACGAGGAGTTTTACCAGATCTCGCGTGGCCCGGAAGGAATTTATACGCGGCCCCGGGAATTGCCTGGATTCGGCTGGGACATCGAAGTTGTATCGTAGGCGACACATGTTACCCTCGGAGATATGTCTCTGCGGGGTACACGAATCACACTCTTCTACTTTTTGTGCGTAACATTTGCAAACGCACAGGGAACCACTTCGAAAGCGCTGGGTATAGTCCAGGATGCCTCCGGCGCCGTTGTTTCTGGAGCCACCGTACGCCTCACCAACGAAGGGACGAATGTCTCTTT
>CALFYN010001177.1 GCA_937952345.1 uncultured Acidobacteriota bacterium | reverse complement strand
GGCGCCGGGGGCCATTCAGCGGGTGTGTGCCGGGGCGGAGGAAGATTTACCGCGGTATTTCCACGCGCGCGGCGCGCCGTATTCAGAGGCCCTGCTCCGGACGCAGGACGGCATGCGTTGCCATGTTTTCTATGAGCCGGCGGCCCCGGGATTCCGGGCGGCTCCTGAAGATGGGGCGATTTCCGAACTCATCTTCGGGTTGGACGCGGCGGCGTTTCTGTCGCGGCGGGGGACGCAGCCGGGCGACGGATTGGATGTGGCCAGGCAGATACTGCCCCTGTTGGACCGGCCAATACAGGTTACGCTCGGGATGGCGATCGGTGAGGATACGCACTATTCCGCGGCATTACGGCATCATTTTCCGAAATCGGCACACACATTCCGGCTGCAGCAGCATCCGACGAACGATTACAATCCCTGGGCGCAGGATTATCTGAAGCCGGGGCGGGTGGGGGCGCAGAGCCGCATACTGGTGACGAGGCAGGGATTCGAGGGCAGGCAATCGATGGGGGCGGAGATCCAGCCGCTGCTCAATTCCTATCGCGAGCCTCGCTACATCCGGAGCAAACTTTCCTGGGAAGGCGGCGACTTGCAGTTCGCGATGCACCCGATGCAGCCGGGGAAGTTGGTGATGTTTTATGGCACCAGCGCGAAGCGGTACTGGGGGGATGGGCTTTCGCGCGGGGAATTCGAATATATTCTGCTGCGGGAATTTGGGGCGGACGTGGCGGCGTATATGGGCGACATCGCGCCACATGTCGATTATCTGATGACTGTTTTGCCGGCTGGGCGGACGGCGCTGGTGTCCGAGCCGGTTTGTGGCGACAAGCGTTTGGCGCTGGCGGCTCTGGATGTGCTGGAGCGGCGGGCGGGCGGAGTTGCTCCTCATGCAATCTCCGAACTGCGCGCCTTGCTGACGGCCTCGCATGTGGATACGGCACGCGCGATCGAATGGGTGCGGCAGGCAAAACAGATGCAGCGGAACCGCCGGTACAAACCAGCGAACCGGGAAAAGGTGGAGAAAGTGGAAGCATACCTGGCGGCGAATTGTCCCGGCGATGAGCGGAAATGCCTGCAAAATGGCGGCATGGCGCGGATGCTTTCCGAGCAGCCGGAGCTGTTGAAGGCTTGGGCGGAAGTGGCCGCGGACGTGCAAACGGAATCGGTGTTGACCACGCGGTTGCTGGATATTGTGGAAGGTCAGTTGCTGCCTTGCGATGCGAGGGGCGCCGCGCGGCTGGAGCAGGCGATTGCGGTGTTGCGGCAAATGGGATTCGCCGTGGCGAGAGTGCCGGCAATCCCGGGCAGCACCGATCCGCTCTCGTACTGGACC
>CALFYN010001176.1 GCA_937952345.1 uncultured Acidobacteriota bacterium | reverse complement strand
GATGGACACGGATTCTAACCTACTCCTCCGGCACCCAGGTCAACGCGCATAGGCGCGCGCCTCGCGTTCACCAAGGTTGCCGACTGCTTCTGTTGCGATTCCGATCTGTGTGCATCTGTGTCCATCTGTGGCCCATAAATAAAGTCCCCCGACCTCGCGTAAACTCTCCGGGCAAACGCATTTCAGGCCACAGATTCACACCGATGGACACGGATTCTAACCTACTCCTCCGGCACCCAGGTCAACGCGCATAGGCGAGCTGTGATCCCTGTCTTCTTCGGCCTTACCGACACCACTTCGAACTTCTCCGTGGCCGGATTCGCAGCCGCCGCAATCAAGTCGGTCTGCTCCTTCACCGTCGCCTCCAGGTCTGCATACTGCTGCCGCAGGGTCTCCAGATTCCCCTCGGCGATTCCCACATCCTGCGCTTCCTTCTGAATCCGTCCCACGCCGCGCGCCGCGGTGGCCGCCTTGCCAATGCCCGTGGACACCTTCCGCGATCCAAACAACGCGCCCAGCAAACTGCTCCCGATCGAGATCGCATTTACCAACGTTGCCGACTGCTTCTGTTGCTGCTCCTTGGCGAGGGCATTCTCGGCGCGGCGGATCTTCTCTTCCAGAGCCGCCAGCTTCGGACCGTACTTCGCCCGCATCGCCTCCACTTCGGCATCGCGCCGCTCGCGGGCCACGGTCTGCAAGCGCACCCGGAAGTCCCGTTCACTTTCATCAGGGAGGGAAAGCTCACCCGATGACGGACTCTGGAACAGATCGATCTTCTGATTGGAAAAGATCCAGTTGACGAAATCCTTCTGCCATGTGGGATAGCTCTTTGCCTTGCCCGCCGCGGGCGGCAGTTCTTCGTATGACGCCCCTTCCACCGGCGCCTTCTCCAACTCGCCGGTCTCGGCTTCCGTCTCTTCGGCGTCTTCCCAACTGACCGGAGTGGCATCCGTGGTAATCGGCGCCAGTACGTTCAGCTTCTTGGTGACATCCACGCCCTTCTTGGCATCGAGGAACTTCACTTCGGCGGCGCAGTACAACATCGGCTTGTATGTCACCTCGGTCCCCCGCGCGGGCAGGAAGAACTGCGGCACATCGGGAGGCAGCACCGGGCGCGCCGCTTTCGCCGATTCGCCGGCCACCGGTTTCGAAGCCGCACCCCCAGCGGGCTGCGCGGCGGCGAGCGCCAGTTTGTGATCGGCCATCAGCGTCTTGATCTGCGTGCGTGTCAGCGGTCCACGCAAGTACGACATCGCCCACCGCGTCTCGAACACCTGTGGCATGCCACGATGGACGTTGTTCAACAGGAAGATGCGATTGCCCAACGCCGACAGCAACTGATCCATCTTCTGCCGGTCAAACGACGCACCACCCGCGGTAGCGGCCACGCCTTCCAATCCATCGAGCACGCGGTTCTTGTCGCGCTCGGTTTGCAGGCGGCCGATGAACCAGGTGCCCGTATTGGCGAGTCCCTTGTAGTCCAGGTCCACCGGGTTCTGCGTGGCCAGCACCACGCCTAAGCCAAAGGCACGAGCCTGCTTCAGCAGCGTCAGCAGCGGACGCTTCGACGGCGGCTCCCCGACCGGCGGGAAGTAGCCGAAGATCTCATCCATGTACAACAGCGCGCGCAAACTGGTGGTGCCCGATTGCTGCCGCATCCAACTCAAGGTTTGATTCAGCAGCAGGGCCACGAAGAACATGCGCTCGGAGTCATTCAGATGCGCGATGGAGAAGATGGACATGCGCGGCTTGCCCTGCGGCGTATACAACAGGGACTGGATATCCAGCGGATCGCCATTCAGCCATGCTTCGAAGCCCGGCGAAGCCAGGAGGTTGTTCATTGCCATCGCCAGTTGGAAGCGCTCCTTAGCCGGGTAAAAGGCTTCCAGATCGAGCACTCCGATCTTGCTCATCGGCGGCGTCTGCACCTGGTGAATCAAGGACGGCAGGTCGAGCGATTGCCCGTTGCGCCAAGCCGCGTCAAAGAGGTTCGACAGCAGAATGTGCTCGCGGCTTTGAATGGGGTCTGCGGTGATGCCCACCAGTCCGAGGATCGCGGTGGCCGTTGCGCTGATGCGGTCGCGGAACAGTTCGCGATCGTCAATCACCGCGTCGGGCGGCGCATCGAACGAGCGCAGCACGCTGACAGGCACTCCGGCATCGCTGCCGGGGGTATAGATGGTGAGATCGCAATTGGCGCGCATGGCGGCGATGCGCGGGCCATCCTGCCCCCACTGCGCCAGTCCGTTCTTCCACAACTCGGCCTGCTGCGAGGCGAATGTGTCGGGATCGGTGCCCTTGCGGCGGGCATCGTCTTCATTGATCCAGGGCCGGAAATCGCGGGCGGCGAGCGAGGGGAACGTCAGCAGCAGGTTCCCGAGGTCGCCCTTGGGATCGATGATCAACGCCGGGATGCCGTCCATCGCGGCTTCTTCGAGCAGGCTGAGGCAAAGCCCCGTTTTGCCGCTTCCGGTCATGCCCACGCAGACCGCGTGCGTCACCAAAT
>CALFYN010001175.1 GCA_937952345.1 uncultured Acidobacteriota bacterium | reverse complement strand
GCACATGCATGAGGTCGATCTCGATGCCGACGTTGCCACGGGAACCCATTTCGCAGGTGGAGCAGGTGAGTCCGGCGGCGCCCATGTCCTGGATGCCGACGATGGCGCCGGTTTTCATGGCCTCGATGCAGGCTTCGAGGAGGAGCTTCTCCATGAACGGATCGCCGACCTGCACGTTGGGGCGTTTGGCCATGGCTTCTTCGGTGAACTCAGCGGAGGCCATGGTTGCGCCGTGCACGCCGTCTTTTCCGGTTCTCGATCCGAAGTAGATGACAGGGTTGCCGGCGCCGGTGGCTTTGGCGTAGACAATATCTTCCTTACGTACGACCCCGAGAGCGAAGACGTTGACCAGCGGATTGCCGCTATAGACGGGCTCAAAGACGCACTCGCCGCCGATGGTGGGCACGCCGAAGCAATTGCCGTAATGGGAAATGCCGGAGACGACGCCTTCGAGGATACGGCGGTTGCGGGCGCCGTTTTGCGGATCGTCGAGCGGGCCGAAGCGCAGCGCATCCATCACAGCGATGGGGCGCGCGCCCATGGTGAAGATGTCGCGGAGGATGCCGCCCACGCCTGTGGCGGCGCCCTGGAATGGCTCAATGAAGCTGGGGTGGTTGTGCGACTCGATCTTGAAGGCGATGGCGTAGCCCTGGCCGATGTCGATGATGCCGGCGTTTTCGCCGGGCCCTTGCACGACCAGTTTGCTGCGCGTGGGGAGCTTCTTCAAATGAATGCGCGAACTCTTGTAGGAACAGTGTTCGCTCCACATGACGGAGAAGATGCCGAGTTCGGTCATGGTGGGCTGGCGGCCCAGTTCCTTCAATATGACCTGATACTCTTCGTCTGTGATGTGGTGGCGGGCGAGAACGTCTGCCGTGATTGTCATCTTGCTGCCGGTGTCAGGGTTGCGGCTACCGATTGGAGGATGACGAGCCCGTCTGTGGAGCCCATCAGCGGGTCCGTGGCTCGTTCCGGGTGCGGCATCATGCCGAGCACATTGCGTCCGGCGTTGCAGATGCCGGCAATGTCGCGGAGCGAACCATTCGGATTGTTGACGTAGCGAAAGATCACGCGATCTTCGGCTTCGAGTTCGTCCAGCGTGCGGTCATCGGCGATGTAACAGCCTTCGCCATGGGCGATGGGCGTGGTGAGAATTTGCCCCTTACGCGCCATGCTGGTGAACGGCGAATTGGTTGTTTCGACACGGAGGTCCACTGGGGCGCAGATGAACTTCAATCCGCGGTTGCGGATGAGCGCGCCCGGCAACAGGCCCGATTCGGTGAGGATTTGGAATCCGTTGCAGATGCCCATGACAATGCCACCGTCCGCGGCGAACTTCTTGACCGCGGACATGATGGGACTGAATTTAGCGATGGCGCCGCAGCGCAGATAATCGCCGTAGGAGAATCCGCCCGGAACGATGACCGCATCGACGGCACCGACGGAAGCGTCGGAATGCCATAGAAATTCGGCCTCGTGACCGAGGTTGTGCGTCACTGCATACCACGCATCGTGATCGCAATTGGAGCCCGGAAAGACCACTACCCCGACTTTCATGGTGGGAAATTTCAGTGTATCAAAGAAGGGGTGCTCAGAGAACCTTAGCCAGGACGCCGCCATCGACGACCATTGTCGTTCCGGTGATGAAACTGCCGGCATCGCTGGCAAGGAGGAGCGCGGGGCCGATGATTTCCTGAGGATTGCCCCAGCGTCCGAGAGCGGTGCGTTCGGTGAACTGCTGCTTCTGTTCGTCGGTGAGGATTTTGAGAGGCAGATCGGTGAGGAACGGCCCGGGCGAGATGCAGTTGACGGTGATGCCGTAGGGACCGAGGTCGATGGCGCTGGCGCGGGCCATGCCGATGAGGGCGGACTTGGTGGCGCAGTAGACGTTGCGGCCTTCCTTGCCGCCAAGGCCGAGCACGCTGGAGATGTTGATGATGCGGCCCCAGCGGCGCTCTTTCATCTGCGGGACGAGGGCGCGGGTGAGGCGCATGCAGCCGGTGAGGTTGAGTTCGATGATGCGATCCCAGTCGTCGTCGTTGACTTGGTCGATGGCTTGGGGGACGTTGGAACCCGCGTTGTTGACCAGGATGTCGACGCGGCCGAAGCGGCGCAGCGTGTCGTCGGCGAGGCGGGAGACCTCGTCGCGGTGCGTCATATCGGTGCAGAGCCATTCGACGTGCGCGTCGATG
>CALFYN010001174.1 GCA_937952345.1 uncultured Acidobacteriota bacterium | reverse complement strand
GGCAAGTACAACGACAACGAATTCAACGTGAACGGGAAGCGTTCGGCGATTGCGGGGTATTATTCGCATGCGGTGACGAACCTTGCCGTGGATTGGCTGAAAGCGGCGAGCAAGGATCCGTTCCTGATGATTGTGGGGCACAAGGCGCCGCACGGGGTGTGGATTCCGGAGCCGAAGTACGAGCATATTTACGATTCGGTGAAGGTGGAAAAGCCGAAGACGGCCTATGCCACGCTGGACGGGAAGCCGGCGTGGGTGAAGGAGAGGTTGAAGACGTGGCACGGCATCGATGGGCCGCTGTATGGAACGAAGGATTTCGAGAAGTTCATCCGGACCTACCATGCGACGATTCCTTCGGTGGACGATAGCGTGGGGGAGTTGTACGAAACGCTGCGGGCAAAGGGCGAACTGGACAATACCATATTCGTGTTCTGCTCCGATAACGGGTTTTTGCTGGGCGAGCACGGTTCCATCGACAAGCGAACGATGTGGGAAGAGTCGATTCGGATACCGTTCCTTATCCGGTATCCGGAGCTGATCCGGCAGCCGGTGGTGCGGCCGGAGATGGTGTTGAATCTGGATCTGGCTCCGACGCTGGTGGAAATGTGCGGCGCGGCGCCGTTGCCGAAGACACACGGCCGCTCGTTGCAACGGCTGTTGACGATGGGCGATCCGGGATGGCGGAAATACTTCCTTTACGAATACAATTTCGAGAATGAGTTTCCGTATACGCCGAATGTGAGGGGAGTGCGGTCTCAGGAATGGAAATATGTTCATTATCCGAACGGGGAAGGGCAGCCGGAGACGCATCAGGCGGAGCTGTACCACCTGAAGGAGGATCCGGCGGAGACGAAGAATCTGATTGACGATCCGGCGGCGAAACAGATGCTCACCGGGTTGCAGGCGGAGTTGTCCCGGTTGCTGGTGGAGACAGGGGCATCGCCGGACCAGATGCCGGTGAATCCGAAATTGCGCATGGAGATGCCCGAGGCGTCGATCCGATAGGGCTAGTCGGGGAGCGGGCCGGTGGAGATCACGGCATCGGCATTGAGGGGGCCATAGAGGTGGGGGAACGATGGCTGACCGGGTTCAGAGAATTCGTAGATGAGCCTGGAGCGGAGCTTGGCAGCGTCGATGCGGAGGAGCAGGAAGCCGGTGCGGGTGGGGAAGAACTTTTCGAGGACGAACGGGAGTTGCGAAGGCCGGCACAGATGGATGAAGCCGGTTGCAGGGAGATCGGGTGTCTGGTATTGTCCCGACGCGAGGGCGGCGTTCCAGGCTTGCGCCGGGGCGATGTGAAGAAGGATGGGTTCGTCCACTACGCCAGCTTAATACGGCTGGAGAAGACGTAGAAGGCATCCTGCTTGCGGGCGAGCAATCCGATGACGCCGCCTTGGAGGGTGGCGTCCTGCGCGGAGAAGACCGTGGTGCCGTTGATTTTGAGCGACATGACTTCGTCGTCGAAGGTGACGGTGCAGAGATGCGCTCCCCGCGTTGCCGCGTTGGGCAAGGTGATGGGTGGAGTAGGAAGCGGTTTTTCCTTGCGATTCTCGACGAGGTAGCCGCGGACCTGGAAGTCGTTCCTGACGCGCGCCACACGGATGGAGTAAAAGCTGTTCAGGTCGGGATCGGAATGCAGAACAAACGAGGCCGAGCCCTTGGCAACATGCACGATGTAGCTGGCTTCCCCGGCGATGGCGTTCATACTGGGGTGATAGAGGAGCGGGCCAGTGGGGCGGACAGCACCTTCTTCGCGTTTCCAGCCGGGATCTTTCCCTTTTACGCCGGTCCATCCGGGGAGGTCGTCGGTATTCTGGAAATCGAACTCGGCGTAGGAGTCGAGATTTCGCGCCGGTCCGAAGGTGACCATAGAGCCGAGGCCCTCGATGGAATCGTACGCCCAGCGGGCAGCGGCCAGAAGGCCGAAGCCGAGGGAGGACAGAAACATGCGTCTGGGGAAGCGTTCGCGCTCCAGGAAAGAGAGGGGCGCCGGGCCCTGACTGCCTGGCGTCGTTACGAATGGGTCGTCGTGATCCATAGGCCTCAATATCTCCGCGTTCTACTACCCTATCGGCAGCGACATAGTACGGCTTTAGTACGTCGTGAGAAATAGTTCTATTCTTTTTTGTCTTAAGCTAAATCGCTGATCTGTTGATAAGCATTTTGCCGGTATTCCAATTCCGTTCGCCTCTCATAGCGGAATTGGAACGCGGCGATGGTGTCTTCGTCGGAGGCCTTGGCGACCGTTCGCAACGCTTTGCCGAGGTCGCCACGTTCGGCCTGCCGGATGGATTTGCCCAAGGCGATGGCCAGTTTTCGAATATCGGTGAGTTCTTCCTGGTTGAGGTTGCCTTCGACGCTGACAGCGAAGGAAAATTCCTGGCTGGAGGAGGCGCTGCGCCTGCCCGGACTGGACTCAACAGCAAAGGATGCGAGTGCCTGAGCTGACAGGGTGACGGTGTCGCCCTCAGCGGTTTTGACGGTGAGTTGCAACGAACTGGATTGTTCGCCGGAGACACTCTGTGTGGACTCGGGTTTTCTGGTTGGGGTTTGCGCCGGGGGTCTGAAGAAGTGCGCCAGCGCGGGTGCTGCTCCGTCGTATCCGATTCTCATATCCGCAGCTTCCTCCTGTGGTGCATATCGGGAGACGGGCGATTTGTTTGAGTGCCAGGTTTTGATACAACAAACACAGGATGACGATCGATCGCAGACATTTCACGGGGCTGGTGGCGGGGGCGGCTACGGCTCCGCTATTGGGTGCGGCGAAGAAGCCGCGGGTTGCGGGAATTGTGACGGAGTATCGCCACTACGCCCATGCCGATGTGATTGTAGGGAGGCTGCTGGGCGGGAACTCCGCCAACGGCGTGCATCATGCGCCGCGCACACAGGTGGTGTCCTTGTATACGGATCAATCGCCAGCGCTCGACATGGCGCCGGATCTGGCGGCGCGGTTCGGATTCCGCCGGTTTCCGACGATCCGCGAGGCATTGACGCTCGGTGGGGACAAGCTTGCGGTGGATGCGGTGTGCTTTGTCGGGGAGCATGGCAACTACCCCTGGAACGATCTCGGGCAGCATCTTTATCCGCGTTACGAACTATTCAACCAGATTCTGGATGTGTACGAAGCGAGCGGGCGTTCGGTGCCCACGTTCTTCGACAAACACCTCTCCTATTCCTGGCAGAAGGCGAAGGCGCTGTATGATCGGGCGGCGCAACTGAAGGTGCCGTGGATGGCGGGTTCGTCGATTCCGGTGACGATCCGCACGCCTCTGCTGGAGATACCGCTGGATACGCCGCTGGAAGGGGCTGTGGGGCTCGGGTACGGCCCGCATGACGCATATGGTTTTCATCTGCTGGAGTCGATGCAGTGCATGATTGAGCGTCGCGGCGGTGGCGAAACGGGCATCGCGCAGGTGGAGTGGATTGACGGCGACGGCGTATTTGCATGGCTGGGCGGGGAGCAAGGGAAATGGGCCAGGCCGTTGCTCGATGCAGCGCACAACCGCAATCCGTTCCGCAAGCAGGGGACGCTGGAGCAGGCCGCGAACAAGCCGGTGTTATTCGCACTGCGTTACAAGGATGGTTTGAAGGCAGCGGGACTGATCCTGGGGCCTTCCGGCGCGGATTGGACATTCGCCTGCCGCCGCAAGGGCGCCACGCAACTCGACTCGACGTTCTTCGGGCTGAATCCGAAAGGCCGGCCCCTGCCGCACTTTGACGGGATGGTGCACTGCATCGAAGACATGTTCGTCAGCGGCAAGCCAGCGTATCCGGTGGAGCGCACGCTGCTTACGACGGGCGCGCTGGCGTTCCTGTTCGAATCGAAGAAGCAGCGGCGGGCCGTGGAAACGCCGGAGCTTTCGGTGGTGTATCGCGCGGCGAAGAACACGTTCTTCCAGAGGGCCTGAAAATGAGCCGCCTGCTTCTGCTGTCCGCCTGCGTGGCCTTCGCCGCCGGGCCTGTGTTGTTTGAGGACATCACCGCACGGTCGGGGGTGGCGTTCCGACATCAGGCGAGCAAAACGGCGCACAAATATCTGATCGAGTCGACTACCGGGGGCGTGGCGATGCTCGATTACGACGGCGACGGATGGCTCGACTTGTATTTCGTCAACGGGGCGGAATTGAAGAACGGTATGAAGGCCGGCGAGGTGCCCGTGAAGACGGATGCGAAGTTCTTCAATCGCCTGTACCGCAACCAGCACGACGGCACGTTTGCGGACGTCACGGAGAAGGCGGGAGTGAAGGGAAGCGTTTACGACATGGGCGCAACAGCCGCGGATTTTGACAACGACGGCGATACGGATCTCTATGTCACCGGCTTCCCGCGCAACACGCTGTATC
>CALFYN010001173.1 GCA_937952345.1 uncultured Acidobacteriota bacterium | reverse complement strand
CCGAGGGTTCCGGTGAGGCTGCCGAGGTATTCCACCGAGCGGACACGATCGAGTTCGGCGCGGGCATAGGCGAGGCGCTTGTCGAGATCGAGGCGCGAGGCGCGGATGTCGGGGTTGGTGCGGGCCAATTCGAGGGCATCGACGTGGCGGCGCCAGAGGGCGACATCGTAGCGCTGTTTGACGCGGAGACGCTCCTGATACCAGTCGCTGCCGAGGACGGCTTCGCGCTGGAAGAGGTTGCGGATGCGGGGGCTGGCGATGCCATCGCCTTCGAAGTGGCCATGGGCCATGATGTGCAGAAGCGCTTTCACGGGCGGGCAGGCGAATTCGACGCTGCCATCTTCGAAATAGAGCAATGCCACGCGGCGCTGGGCTTCGACCATGGCTTCGATGCCGGAGACGAATTGCGTCAGGTCCTGGAGTTCGGGACGGAGGAGCGGTTCGGGGAATACGGCGTCGGGCGTTTCGAAGAGGCGGCCGAGGAAGCGTTCGGAAAACTGGCGGGTGATGCGGTAGCCGAGGCGGCTGGCCAGGATGGTGCGCCCATCGAATTCGAAATCTTCAACCTTTTCGAGGTAGCCGCGCTCGATCAGGAATTTGGGATCGCGCTCGACGACTTTCATGCGGCACCAGATTTCGGGAACGAGCATGCTGATGTCGTGATCGACTTTGTAGTTCGGGCCGACGTAGCCGGCAACGGAGGTGAAGCCTTCATAGCCGGTGAGGATGGCGTCGAGCACGGCGGCGTTTACGTCGATGATGGGGGGGAGTGCGTTGAATGGACCCTTGGTGAGCGCGCCTTCACTACCAAAGCCGGTGGTGGAGGGCGATTTCCCGGTGAGGCTGCAGATGAAGTCCATGAACAGCTCGGGGAGTTCCTGATAGTGAATGGGGCTGTAGACGGCGAGTGGCGGGAGGCCGATTTCGGGCTGGGCGGGATTGGCGCGGCGGCCGGCGAGCACGGAGTTGACGGGGAATGGGACGTCGCGGCCGGCGGGGACTTCGCGATCGAGATGGGCGCCGATGCGTGCGAGATAGGTCTCGCGGGGATTCATGCGGTCGGGGCGCTTCTGCTGATAGCGCGGGTTTTTGGAGGGCTTGCCATCGACGACGCGGGGGAAGGCGGAGCAGACAGCAAAGCCCGATTCGTTTTGCAGGAATTCGAGCAGCAGGTTCCGCATCGGCGTGGAGAAGCGGTCGAAGACGACGATGTGGTCGACGATGGATTGCACCTGATCGCGGGTGAGGGGCTCGTAGTTGGAGAGGAAGGTGCCGGGGGAGGCGATGTCGGCCTCGGCGGGTTCGTCGAAGCCGGGCTCGATGGCGTCATCGGGACGCTGGAAGAGCAGGGCTTCGCAGTTGGCGACGAGTTTGACGGAAGGATGCAGTTCCCGGGAGTCGAGGCCGGAGAGGGCTTCGCGGGGCACGACGGCGGATACGGTGATGTCGTCTTCGACCTGCACTTTGTCGGCGGGATGGAAATCGGGGCGGAGTTTGTAGATGCGCCAGGAGCCATCGGGGTCATGGCCGACGCGGAGGTAGTTGGCGACAAGTTGCTGGCTGCCGTATTTGAGTTCGTGACCCTGGAAGCCGTTGACGCGATCGACGGTGAAATGCTCACGCCAGTTGTCGCCCCAGTCGGAGCGGTAATAGCGCTTCACGGTGAAGACGAGCTGGCGGATGATCTGCGGGATGGTGCGGAGCCACGCGTTGTATTCATCGGTGTATTTATCCGATGGGGTGAGGAGTTGGATGACGGAGCCGAGCGAGCGCTCGACGCTGAGGATGGGTCTGGCGTCGCGGGGTTGGGGAAGGCCGGCTTTGCGGATGTGGGAATAATCCTTGGCGAGGATGGCGGCGACCTGATCCATGTCGGCCTGATAGTCGCGCACGAAGACCGGACCTTTGAGGAGGAAGCTGGCGATGGATTTGGAGATTTCGGATTTTCCTCCGCCGGAGACGGTGGAGGGCTTGTGGATGAGGGTACCGTCGGCGCGTGTGCCGACGAGGCGCCATGCCGCGCCTGACATTTGCTTTTCGAGACGGAGGCGGTAGCCGGAAGGGAGCACGTAGACATCGCCAGCGCGCAGTTTGAGGCGCTGCTCCGCGCCGTTGTGCTGCCAGGCGATGTAGCCGTCGCGGACGTGGAAGACGGAGGACTCGGGAACGTAGAAGACGGTGGGATAGCGGCGGTCGATGGCGTAGCCTTCGGATTTCTGTTCGACCAGATCGCCGAGCAGTTGCATGGCCTGGTCGAAAGTGGCCGGTTTTAGCGGGACGCTGCCGCTTGCATAGAAATCCTGACCGAGGACGTAGCTGGGGAAGGCGATGGCTCCACCGGCGTGCTCCTCCTGGGAGAAGCCGTAGAGGTTGGAGGCGAAGCTGATCTGGGTTTTGACTTCCTTTTTGCAATAGCCGTAGTAGCTGTCGGCGATGATGGTGACCATGACGCCGCGCTTGTCGCGGCAGGTGATTTTGAAGGCGCCGCCGTTGTTGTAGAGTTCGTTGGGATCGGACCAGCACATCTTGTCGCGGCGCTGGCGGGCGGTGGCCTGTTCGAAACGGGGCAGGCCGAGATCGCGCTTTTTGACGCCGGTCAGATGGGGGGCGAGGATGACGCAGCCGGTGTGACCGGTCCAGTGGCGGTGATCGAGGGCGGCGTCGTTTTCGGCGAGGTAGGGATCGCCGGCGTTGCCGAAGATGCCTTCGATGAAATCGAGATTGCTGACGAGGCTGCCGGGGGCGAAGAAGCGAAGCTCCATGGTTTTCCAGGGTTCGGCGCCGGCTTCGGGACAGACGAGGGGACGGAGGAGGAGGGAGACCCAGAGGCGGGCCTCGTCATCCTGGTCTGAGGTAAAGGGGAGGCGGAGAACATCGGCGGGCGGCTGGAAGGCGCGAGCGAGAAGGCCGGCGAAGGCCTGGCGCGGGACGGCGATTTTGTCGGCGGGAATGGGGAGGCCGCCTTCGACGACGTGGAAGATGCCTTGGGTGGTGCGGCGGTCGCTGCGCGGGTTGTGGAGAACGCCCTGGGCGACACGGTAGGACTCGAGGTAAGCGGCGGAGAAACGATCGCCGGTGGGAGGCAGGGACATCTGGCGGGCGAGGCCGACACGATCAAGGACGAAGGTGTTGACGGGAAGCTTGGGGACTCCGCCGGGGCAGGTTTCGCCGAGGACTTCGTTGAGGAAGCTTTCGATGCGGCGATCGGCGGGGCAGAGGTGGCCGCCGTAGAGTTGGTCTCTGACGAGGTAATTGCGCAGGAGCGGACGGGTGAGTTCGAGGAAGTAGGGCTCGGCCGTGGTCTGGCTGACGGGCTGGCCGAGGGCGGCGAGCTTGAGATTGATGTAGCGGACGAGACTCTCCTGCTGATCGGGAGGTGTGGCTACAGCGGTATCGAGAGGATGCATCGTATCGCGCATGGGATTTGGGATTTCGGACAGAGGCGAAGCCGCGAGGCGAACGGGGGCGCTACTTCAGCGGTGTAATTTTCAGGATACAACGCCGGGCGTCGTTCAGCGGTGCCAGAGGGATCGGGTGGAGATTTCGCCAGTGGCGCTGTTGACGACGACGAGGATGGGCTCCTGGACTTTGCCGGGGATGCGCAGCTTCTTACCGATGAAGGCGGGGCGTACGGGATCGGGGAGGATCTGGTCGAGATCGGCGATGCCGGTGTCGGTGGTCCAAAGAGTTTTGCCGGTGGTGTCGACACGGGCGAGGGCCAGGGTGCTGTCGAGGCCGGGCTTGGTGCGGGAGCCTATGAGGTGGCCATCGGGGCCGGTGAGACGGAGCGGATCGGATGCAGAGGTGGCGCGGATGGGGGCGGGTTTATAGTACTGCTCGCTGCGATAGCGGGCCGCATACTGGCTGAGGGCTTGCGCGGAGCCGGCACGGCGGATGCCGGGAGCAGGCACGGCTTGCAGAGTGGACGGGTCGATTTCGAATTCCTGTTTGTAGTCGTGGGAGATGACCTGCATGCGCTGGCCGAAGCTGTAGCGGGCATTCTGCCAGAGACCGGCGAGGGAGGGGTTGGCACGGCGGAGATGTTCGACGTTGATGAGGCGGCG
>CALFYN010001172.1 GCA_937952345.1 uncultured Acidobacteriota bacterium | reverse complement strand
TCTGAAAAGTTGGACGGATGGCGTGGTTGAAGATTCGGGCCGCTCTGGACGGTTGACGCGCTACTCGGAGATTGCAACGGTGTCGAGGTGCTGCCGTCTGGGGTTATTGGCTGCTCCCTTGTCGCGCAGGGTTCCGTGAAATGGTACTGTCCTGAATTCCGGACCGCCAATTTGCCGAATAAACGCAAGTACCCATGCGGAACGTGGTACGTTCATGAAAAGCTATGCGACTGTTCTTCCTACTTTCGTTCACGCTTGCGGCGCAGACGCCGGAGCAGGTGAAGCAATGGCTGGGGCGTCCGCTGCTCGATCCGAAGCAGGGCCAGTTGGAGGTGCAGGTCTATACGGCCTCGCGCGTGCCGGTGGTGCCGACGTTCACCACGGCATTGGAGTGGGACCGCTATGCGGCGCAGGTACGCAAGGACATGCGCGAGAAGGTGGTGCTGCGCGGCGCGGCGAAGCAGTGGGCCATGGCTGATCGCAAGGTGGAAGCCATCGAGCCGTTGCAAGGGAACGGCTACAAAGTGCGCAAGTACCGGTTTGAGATTGTTCCGGGGTTGTGGGTGCCGGGCGTGGTGTATGAGCCCGAGGGTTTGACGGGAAAAGTGCCCGCGGTGATGAACGTGATGGGGCATGAGAAGGACGGCATTTCGACACCTTATATTCAGGAGCGCTGCATCAATCTGGCCAAGCGCGGCATGCTGGCGGTGAACGTGGAATGGCTGGGGCGCGGGCAGATGCCGGCCGAGGCGTACAGCCACTACAAGATGAATCAGCTCGATCTGGTGGGCACGAGCGGGCTGGCGCTGTTCTATCTGCATCTGGAGCGCACGCTCGATCTGCTGCTGCGGCATCCGAATGTCGATCCGGAGCGCATCGCGGTGACGGGGCTTTCGGGTGGCGGGTGGCAGACGACGTTTCTCGCGGCGCTCGATACGCGGGTGAAGCTGGCGATGCCGTCGGCGGGGCATTCGAGCTTCGTGACGCGCGCGCAGTGGCCGACCATGGATCTGGGCGATAGCGAGCAGACGCCGTCGGATATGGCTACGGTTGCCGACTATCTGCATATGAGCGCGCTGACTGCGCCGCGTCCGCTGCTGCTGGTGAACAATGCCAAGGACAATTGCTGCTTCCGGGCCGATTATGCGATGGGTCCGATGCTGCAGACGGCGCGGCAGGTGTATGCGCTGTATGGGGCTCAGGACAGGCTGCGGTATTTCATCAATCATGCCGAGGGGCACAACTACAACCAGGACACGCGCGAGGAGTTGTATGCGTTTCTGAAGGATGAGTTCAAGGGGAGTTGGGATACCAAGGAGATTCCGGTGCTGGATGAAGTGCGGAAGCCGGAGCAACTGGCGGTGCCGCTGCCGGCGGGGAATGAGACGTTTCAATCGCTGGCTCGGAAGCTGGCGGAAGGGCTGCCGCGGGGGGAGGGATCGCGGGAGGAACTGGCGGCGGTGGTGAAGGCGCAGGTGTTGGATGTGGATGCTCGGGAGGTGGCTCGTGAGGGTGGCGCGACGTGGTGGCGGTTGCGGCTGGGGCGGGCTTGGACGGTGCCTGCCGTGGAGATGGGCAGCGGGTCGGGCGAGACGGTGATTGTGGTGGGCGATGCCGGGCGCGCGGCGTTGCAGGATACGGTGCAGGCGCACCTGGCGCAGGGCAAGCGCGTGCTGGCGGTGGATCCGTTTTATGTCGGCGAATCGAAGATCGCCACGCGGGACTGGCTGTTCGCGATTCTGCTGGCGGCGTTGGGCGAGCGGCCGCTGGGGTTGCAGGCGAGCCAGTTGACGGCGATTGCGCGGTGGCAGAAGCAGCGCACGGGGGGATTGGTGACGGTGGATGCGCATGGGCGGCGGGCGAGTTTGATGGCTCTGGTGGCGGCGGGGTTGGAGCCCGCGGCGATTGGGGGGACGCGGGTGCATGGGTCGGTGCGGAGTCTCAAGGAGGTGATTGAGCAGGATCTGGGGGCGGATAAGTGGCCGGAGGTTTTCTGCTTTGGGTTGCTGGAGAAGTTCGATGTGCCGGAGATGGCGAAGCTGGGGACTCGGGTCAGCCTGGAGTAAAGGTTAGCCGAACTCGACGCGGTCCATGGCCAGGAATTCGTGGATGTGCGGGTGGGGGCAGGCGTCGATGTCCTTTACCGCACCGAAATAGATGACTTCGCCTTGATAGAGAACCACTACGCGGTCAGCGACTTCCCGCATTAATTCCAAGTCATGGGTGACCACCACGCTGGTGAGCTTCAACTGATGCTTTAAGCGCAACATGAGAGTGGCCAGGTGGCCGCCCATAATGGGGTCCACCATGGTGGTGGGCTCGTCGTAGAGGATGCACTGGGGCTGCGCGGCGAGGGCGCGGGCAATGGCTACGGCGCGTTTGTGGCCGACGGAGAGATCGGTGGGGTAGGCGTCGCGGTAGTCTTCAAGTTCCACCATGCGCAGGAGGCCATCGACGACGTCCTCTTTGTTCTGCTCGTTGTAGTCCTCGCGCAGTTCAAGTGAAAATAGAATATTTTCCCCTACCGTTAAGGAATCAAAGAGCGCTCCGTTCTGGAAGACCATCGTCACCTTGCGCCGGATCTTGCGCAGTTCGGCTTCGGTGAAGTCGGTGATGTCGGTGTGGGCAACGATGACGCGGCCTTTGTCG
>CALFYN010001171.1 GCA_937952345.1 uncultured Acidobacteriota bacterium | reverse complement strand
GAAGTCATGGCCACCTTGTGCGAAGACCACAAGCTCAATGTCTCGGCGGCCTACCTCAAGCCGGGTTTTGCCTTCGGCGGCTCGTGCCTACCAAAGGATCTGCGGGCGCTGGTGTATCGTGGTTCGCGGCTCGATCTGCAGTTGCCGCTGCTTGCTTCCGTGTTGCCTAGTAACGACGCACATCTCAGGCGCGCCTTTGACAAAATCGCCGACCTCAAGGCGGAGCGCTTGGGTTTCTACGGATTGGCGTTCAAGGAGAACACGGACGATGTGCGGGAAAGCCCCGTCGTACATCTGCTCGAGCAGTTGACGGGCAAAGGGCATGAGGTAAGGGTATTCGACCCGCACATCCGGCTCGACAGCATCTACGGCGCCAATGAACGGTTTCTCCTGGCCACGTTGCCGCACATCGGCAGGTTGCTCACTCCATCGCTTGACGCCATACTGGATTCGGCGACGGCGATTGTCATCGCGCAGAAGCCGTCCGCCGAGGATGCCGCCCGGTTGCGCGCGGCAGGTAAGCCGCTGGTGAATCTAACGGAAATCTGAGTCCTCCGTCAAATCCACCCTTTTGCCCGGTAATAAACGATCTTTCCGCTTTCCAGCATCAGATCCAGAAACGCACCCCAGCGCTGCACCGGAATCAGCCAGCGGGAGCGCGCGTCAGGAATCGGACGGGGCGTCACATCCACGCCCGCTTTGCGGAACGAACGCCACGCCCGGAACATGTGAAAGTCGCTGGTCAGCAATACTTTGCGGCCAGGGTAGTGGATTGCCATCTCCTTAACCCGCAACGCGTTTTCCCGTGTCGAATGAGACTGGGACTCGGCGGTGATCGCCTGCGCCGGGATCCCGGAAAAAACAAGAAATTCCTTCATCAATTCCGCCGGACCGCTGCCACAGACAATGATCTGGCGGAAGCCGCCCTGCTTCCAGGCAATCACGGCATGGAGACTGCGGCGGTATGTGTCGTTCGAGATCACGCGCTGATCCTCCACCGATGCCCCCAGCACGATTAGTACATCCCCCGGCGGATCCTCCCATGGACCAGCCAGCCAGGTGGCCCACCAATATCCCACGGGGGTCAACGACACCACTATGGCCAATACGCCGGTCAAAGCCAGGAATGCACGCACGCCCCGGTACCAGCGCCGCAGGCTTTCGCCACCCATCAGGCACGATCCTTCCATAAGCTCCGCGCCGGAACGAACAGGATGCGCACCGCCATAAACGATGCCGCCAGCATCGTCACAAGGGTCCGGCAAAGAGAACTCACCTTCTTCACGGGAAACCACTCCGGAAACAGCGGGTCCATCAACGCCGCGCCATAAAACGCAGCCTGCCCGGCAAGCAGCGAGGTCCGCCAGGGTTCCGGAATCCAGAAGCTCGTTGCCGCACAACAAAGAAACGCGTGCGGCAGCAACAGACGCGAGAACTTATGGGAAAGAAAATGCAGCCAGATATCGCGGCGGGGGTCGAATAGCTGGGGATAGTGGTAGCAGATCTGGTAGAGCCCGGCCAGTGTGCGCACCTTGCGCCGGAACTCGGCGTCCAGTCTCACGGGGATGTCATAGGCGACAGCCGACCCGTCGAGAATCACCCGATAGCCTTGGAAATAGGCGCCCAGCGGCTGGTAAACATCGTCCAGCAGGATATCCTCGGGCAGCTCAACAGCCAGGGAGCGCCGCATCGTGTAGACGGCCCCTGTCGCTCCCGCCACGGAACTTACCTTGCTGATCTGCTTTCGCAACCACTCCTCATAACGTGTGTAGAGGCCAAGCCTCTGATGCTCGTGGCGGTCGCCGCTCAGCAGAACCAGTTCCCCGCTCGCAACACCGATTTCCGGATCGGCGAAGTTTTCCACCAGATTCGCCAGACAGTCCGGATCCAGTTCCTGCCGCACATCGGTGAAGAATAGGATTTCTCCCGTGGCGGCATCAATACCCCGGTTCAGTGCTTTGCACTTACCGCCAGGGGGCAGCTCGATAATCTCCACGCCCGGAACCGTGCCGGCAAGCTCCAGCGTCCGGTCCGTGCAGCCATCGCCGATCACAATCACCTGCAGAAGTGCGGGCGGGTAGCGTAGCGCAAAGATGGAGCGCAGCTTGGCCTCGATGAACCGCTCCCCGTTGCGCACGGGGATGATCACAGACACCGGTGCAGTCAGCGGCCCCTTCCGTGCAGGCCGCGGGAACAGTCTTCCAAGAAGAAGTAAAAGAAAGGGGTAGCCAACAAAAAA
>CALFYN010001170.1 GCA_937952345.1 uncultured Acidobacteriota bacterium | reverse complement strand
GGCAGACTCCCGGCCAGCCGCCAGGTAATAAACAAAGGCACACCCTCCGGGTGCAGATGAGGAAGCCGCCGCCGATAAAACTCCACAAATCGGTAGTCCCTCGGCGTCGTTCAAATTCTCACAAGAAGCAGCGCCCGCAACTCGCCCGGGCTCAACAGAAATGAGCCGTCGAGCGAACGCTTCAGCCGCCGGACGTGCAGCCGGCCCTGCTTGTCGTCGTAGCTCGCAAGAGTCAGTTTTCCCACCTCGGACGCCCGCAACCCGCGCCCGTAGTGCAACGGTGAAAAACGCCTCGTCTCGCGGACTCTCGATCACGCGCAACATGCCTTCACCTCTTCTTCCGTCAGATACTTCCGCTCTTCCAGCGTCCGCACAATTGCCGCAACCCTCTGAAAATCAGTACTTTTCGCTCCGCCGAACACTCCTTTACCAATTGCTCAGTATTCGTGTTTTGAGCAATTCAACCCACTTTCCCGCCCCTAATTCGTCCTGCTTTTGGTGCAGCACAGCCCGTCTACGCGGCTCGCCGTTCGTTTCGACGATCCAGCCCTTCGATCGCGCTTCGTTGACATGCTCCACAATCTCCTTCTACACCGCCTCGTATATCTGGACTGCATGTTGCTTGATCGCCGCGTGGCGCTGGCGATGTGCTTCGAGATCCGCGAGCCTTCCTTCGAACGATGTCATTTATTCCTGCCTTCCCCACTTAGTTTGCCGCCGTCCACCGCACGCCGTGTTCAGTGACGCCCGGATGAGGCGGCGCTCAAAAACCGCGCTTGACCCAGCGTGCTACTGCGGGAACAAACAGAATGCCAATCGCGCACAACGCCCGACCGTTCGCTTCGTCCCAATCGTCAGACAGTGCGTAACTGCCAGCCACCCACAGGGCAGCCGCCACAATCGCGAGCCGTTGCCAACCATCCAGTCGAGTGTTCGTCAGCCGCCCGCGTAAAGCAAATGCCATTTTCCAAGCTTCCAGGAGAAACCAAGCGATGAGTCCGAACCCAATGACTCCGATAGCGACCAGCCCATACATGTCTCTGCGCCAGTCGATCTCGATCTGGTGCTTACTGCCATCAACGCCCGGCAATCCGGTCATATCGGCACCAACAGGAACCTCAGGGACGAAATCGCGGTACGCCGGATATTTTCGCTGAACTCGCCTTCCAAGTTCAGCGTCATCCATGTCCGAATACTCCGGGAACTTTGCTTTCACCAAACGACCAAGGTCAGTTACAGTCATCAGCTTAAATCCTGGAGGAGGAGGCGGCGGCTCGATCGCCTTCCCTTCTTCTCCCGGTTCTCCAGCCTGCGCTGCGGTGTACACGCCGCGGGCCAAAACATCCAAATCCTTCTCCCCGGCTCTTGCATACTTCGCTTCCATCAGCATGATGAACTTCTTCTGTTCTTCAGCAATCAAATCATTGAAGCGTGGTTCTAATCGCTCATATGCTTCGCGCTTCTCCCGTTCCGTGAGTAAGCCGTACCTTGCGTCTGACACAAACTCTCGAAGTCCACCGACCTGCCCGGTCTGCGCGAATCCCGCGCTGATCAAGTAGGTGATTGCGCTCAAGAGTCTGAAGCCCATACGAAATTCTTGTGCTTTGGTAAAGCTGATTCTCTCAACCTTCTTCTTCCATCGCTTCTCTGCCGCACGTCGCGCAATCTCAGCGTGCTGCAATGTGGGGCGGGACCCCCAGCCCCCCGGCTGGCCAAACTAACCAATCCTACTTCACCAAATCCGCCGACCGTCCCGCGAAATCCAGCACCAGCGAAGGATAAATCCCCAACACCAGAATCGCTGCCGCCGAGCTCCACAGCACAGCCTGCACGCCCGCCGACAACGGCTGCAAATCCGCCGTCGACTCCCCCGGTTCCTTGAAGTACATCACCACAATAATCCGCAGATAATAATACGCAGCCACGGCACTATTCAACAACCCCAACACCGTCAGCCACACCAGATTCGCATCCAGCGCCGCCTTGAAAATATAAAACTTCCCAAAGAACCCACCCGTCAAAGGCACCCCAATCAAAGACAACAAAAAGATAGTAAGCAGCGCCGCCGTCACCGGCTGCCGCCATCCCAACCCCGCCATATCGTCGATGCTCACATACTTCTCGCCCTTGCGAGCAAAGTGCGTCACCACCGCGAACGCGCCCACGTTCATGAACGCATACGATGCCAGATAGAACATCGCCGCCGCCGTCCCGATATTCGAATGCGCCGTCAGCGCCACCATCACATACCCCGCATGCGCAATCGAGCTATACGCCAGCATGCGTTTGATATTGTTCTGCAGCAGCGCCGCGAAGTTCCCGATGATCATCGTCGCCAGCGCCGACACAGCCACCACCGGAGCCCACGCATCCGCCACCGATTCAAACGCCGTCATATACACACGCAGGAAGATCGCAAATGCCGCCGCCTTCGGTCCCGCCGACAAAAACGCAGCCACCGGCGCGGGAGCCCCCTGATACACGTCCGGAGCCCACACCTGGAACGGAGCCGCCGACACCTTAAACGCGAACCCGACAAACATCAGCGCCGCCGAAGTCCCAATCAGCCCCAACGACGGAGCAATGTCCTTGTTCATCAGCACGCGCCGGATCTCCGCCAGGTTCGTCGTTCCCGTCGTCCCATAAATCCACGAAATCCCGTACAGCAGAAACGCCGTCGCAAACGACCCCAGCAGAAAATACTTCAACGCCGATTCATTATTCCGCTTATCATCCCGCAGGTACCCCGCCAAAATGTACGAAGCAATCGAACTGATCTCCAGCCCGATAAACAGGATGATCAGCTCATTGGCCGACACCATGATGCACTGTCCCACCACGCTGAACAGGATCAGCGGATAGTATTCCCCATCCTCCGCATTCTCCCGCTTCAGATAGGCGAACGAACAAAACAGCGTCAGAATACCAACCCCAATCACCAGCACGCGGAAAAACGTCGCGAACCCGTCAATCAGCAACATCGATTGAAACGCCGGCCCTGGATTCGAATACGCCATCACCGACGCCCACGCCGCGCCAACCAGCGACAGCAGAGCCATCACGCCCAAGTGCTGCTTGTCCTTCAACAGCGGCTCCAGCACCATCAGCAATGTACCCATCACAATCAGGATCAACTCCGGCAGAAACCGGAGCAGTTCCGCGGAACTGGGCATGAAATTACCGGCCATTGGCGAACTCCCTTAACTCCGCGACGTTACCGCCCGGATTCTGATTCACGCGCAACTCCACCCCCGCGCGGCTCTGTTCCAAAATACGTGTGTTGGCTTGGCTGATGAACGGCAGAAACGTCTTCGTATACACGCCCATCCACACCATCAGGATCACCAGCGGCAGCGCCGCGGCCAGCTCCCGTGCGTTGATATCGTGCATGTGTCCTTTCAGGTGCTCATTCGTCTCACCCAGGAACGACCGCTGGTACATCCACAGCATGTACCCAGCCGACAGAATCACACCCGTAGCCGCAAACACCGTCCACCAGATGTTCACCTGCGCCGACCCTTGCAGCACCAGAAACTCGCCGATGAAGTTGTTCAGCGTCGGCAGTCCCACGCTCGCCAGCGTCGTCACCAGAAACACCGTGGCCAGCCCCGGCGATAGATTCGCCACACCGCCGTAATCCTTGATCTCCAGCGTGTGCGTCCGCTCGTACAAATAGCCCACCAGCATGAAGAGTGCGCCCGTCGAGATTCCGTGATTCAGCATCTGGTACACCGCGCCATCCAGCCCATTCTGGTTGAACGAAAAGATGCCCAGCACAACGAAGCCCAGGTGGCTCACCGATGAGTACGCCACCAGTTTCTTCATGTTCGGCTGCACCAGTGCCACCAGCGCGCCGTAAATAATCCCGATGATCGCCAGCACCACAATGTAGGGCGCGCACTCCCGAGCCGCGCTCGGAAACATCGGCAGGCAGAAGCGCACGATTCCGTACGTGCCCATCTTCAGCATCACGGCCGCCAGCATGATCGAACCCGCGGTCGGAGCCTCCACGTGCGCATCCGGCAACCACGTATGCAGCGGGAACAGCGGCACCTTGATCGCGAACGCGAAGAAGAACGCCAGGAACAGCCACAACTGCTCGGTTGGCGTAAACGTCAGCCGCCCCCGCTGGATCAGATCCACCAGGTTCACATAATCGAACGTGCCGCCCTTGTTGTAGAGGAAGATGATCGCCACCAGCATCAGTACGGAGCCGGCCATCGTATACAGGAAGAATTTCACGGCCGCATAGATGCGCCGCTCATGCCCCCACACACCGATCAGGAAGTACATCGGCACCAGGCACACTTCCCAAAACGCATAGAACAGGAACAGGTCCAGCGCCACGAACACGCCGATCAATCCAAACTCCAGCAGCAGCAGGAATGCGTAAAACTCCTTCACGCGGTCCTTGATGTAGTTCCAACTCACCAGCACGCAGATCGGAGTCATCAGCGTTGAAAGAATCACCAGCCACAAGCTCAATCCGTCAATCGCCACGTGATAGCGAATCTCCGGCGATTGGATCCACGGCACATCGGTCACAAACCAATTCCCGTTGCCCGACGCAAAGAACGGGCCGGTCAATCCCAGCGACAGCACAAATACGCCAAGTGAAAGCACCAGCGTCACCAGCCGGATTGCATTCGTATTCGATTTCGGCAGGAACAACAACAGCAGGAAACCCAACAGCGGCAGGGCCAGTACGATATTCAGCAAACTCACTTCGCACCTCCCATCACGCCCAGCACCACCAGCACGGCGACACCGCCTAGCGTGACCCACGCCGCGTAACTCCGTATATTGCCCGATTGCAGCAGGCGCAGCACGCCGCCCACGGTCCGCGACACAGTGGCTGTCCCGTTCACGATCCCGTCAATCACTCCGGCGTCCACAACACGCCACAGCACGCTGCGCGATCCGCCCACCAGCGGATTGATCACCGTCGCGTCATAAACTTCATCCACGAAATACTTGTTGTATACCAGCTTGTAGATCGGCCCCAGCGTGCCCGCGATCGAATCCGGAATCCCCGGACTCAGTACATAAAACAAATACGCCAGCCCGATTCCCAAAGCGCCCGCGCCCACCGAGATTGCCACCAGCGTCATATCGTGAGCCTCGCCCGACAGCGGGAACATCGTCTCCAGATAATGCGGCACCTTGAAATACCAGCCGCCTGCCAGCGAAAGCAGCGCCAGCACCGCCAGCGGCCCCCACATCACAAACGGAGACTCGTGCGGATGCGCATGCCCGCGATACTTGCCCCAGAACGTCATGAACATCGCCCGCGATACATAGAATGCCGTCATGCCCGCGGTCACCACGCCCACCCAGTACATCCACGGATGATGATGATGCGCGGCCAGCAAGATCTCGTCCTTCGAAAAATAACCTGCAAACGGCGGGATGCCGGCAATCGCCACCCACGCGCACGAGAGCACCGCGAACGTGATCGGGATCTTCTTCATCAACCCGCCCATCTGCCGCATATCCTGCTCGCCATGCACCGCGTGAATCACGCTCCCCGCGCCAAGGAACAACAGCGCCTTGAAGAACGCATGCGTTACCACGTGGTAAATCCCCGCCGAGAACGCGCCCACGCCGCAGGCGATAAACATATAGCCAAGCTGCGACACCGTCGAGTACGCGAACACCTTCTTGATGTCGTACTGCGTCATACCGATCGTCGCCGCCATCACTGCCGTCAGCAATCCGACGATCGCCACCACGTCCATCGCCATCGGAGACCGCTCGAAGATCACCGCCGAGCGCGCCACCATGTACACGCCCGCCGTCACCATCGTCGCCGCGTGGATCAATGCCGATACCGGCGTCGGGCCTTCCATCGCGTCCGGCAGCCACACATACAGTGGAACCTGCGCCGATTTGCCCGTCGCGCCCACAAACAGCAGCAGCGCAATCGCCGTCAAAATCCCCGCGCTTGCCTCCACTGGCATCGGCTTCACAGCTTCGAACACCTTGCCGAAGTCGAGCGTCCCGAAATTCACCACAATCAGAAACATCGCCAGGCAGAAGCCGAAATCGCCAATGCGGTTCACAATGAACGCCTTCTTCGCCGCATCGCCCGCGCTCTTCTTCAGAATGTAGAAGCCGATCAGCAGGTAACTGCACAATCCCACGCCTTCCCAGCCCACGAACAGGATCAGGAAGTTTCCGCCCAGAACCAGCATCAGCATGAAGAACATGAACAGATTCAGGTACGAGAAGAAGCGGTAATATCCGCCTTCATGCTCCATGTACCCGACTGCGTAAATGTGAATCAGCGACCCGATGCCGGTCACCACCAGCAGCATTACCGCCGTCAAGCGGTCCACCGCCAGGTCGAACCCGATGCTCAGCGTGCCGCTCTCAAACCACGGATAATAACGTTCGACATACGCCGTCTCCAACGAGCCCAGTGCCGACAGCGTCTTCAATACCCAGCCGAAGCTGAGCAATACGGAAGCCACCGCCACCAGGGAAACCACCATCTTCGGCAGCTTTTTGCCGAGAAGGCCGTTGATCAAAAAACCGGCGAGTGGAAGTGCGGGAATAAGCCAGAGTTGTTGCATGGTCAGTTTTTGAGCGAGCTCACTTCATCAATGGCAAGCGTGGCGCGGTTCTTGAATACGGTAAGGATAATTGCAAGACCCACGGCGGCTTCAGCGGCGGCCACCACCATCACGAAAAACGAGAAGATATGGCCGTCCACCTGCCGCAACTGGTAGCTGAACGCAATGAAACTCAGGTTCACGGCATTCAGCATCAGCTCGATGGACATGAATACGGTAATAATGTTGCGGCGGAAAATGAACCCCGCCACGCCCAATCCAAACAGGATCGCGCTCAGGATCAGATACCAGCTTAATGGGACTGATTGGGGCATCCCTTATATCTCCTTGCGCGCCAGCACAACGGCGCCCAGAATCGCAATCAGAATCAGTACCGACGTCACTTCAAACGGCAGCAGGTACTCCGTGAACAGCTTCTTCCCGATTGCCTGCGCCGTCCCGCCCGTGAACGCTCCGAACTTCACCGGTTCGGTGCGCGGCAGCAGCGCCTGAATCAGAAAACTCACAATCCCCAGAAACGCGATCAGCGCCGGCACGCCCAGCAGCTTGGCGAACGTCGCCCGGCTCTTGCGAGTCTCCGCGCCGGCGTTCAACAACATGATCGTGAACACGAACAACACCATGATGGCGCCCGCATACACAATCATCTGCGCCGCCGCCATGAACTCAGCCCCCAGCAGCAAATACAGCACCGCCAGCGCACCCATTACGCCAATCAGCGAAAGCGCGCTCGAAATCGGATGTGTCTGCACAACCAGGTTGATGCCGCAGGCGATTGCGATCGCCGCGAAAAGAAAGAAGAGGAAGGCGTCCATTTCTTAATTCCAAAGAGCCACAATCAAACCCGTGGCCAGCAGGTGGACAATCGCAACCGGGAACAGGAACGTCCACGTGAACCGCATGAGCTGGTCAAAGCGGAAACGCGGCAGCGTCCCGCGAACCCAGATGTACAGGAACAAAATCGCTCCCACCTTCGCCGCAAACCAGAAAATCGGATGCAGCGCCGTGCCGATCGCCAGCAACGGCTCAGGCAGGAACGTCAGATACTTCACCCCAAACACGCTCGCCAGTCCGAACGCCACAAGCCCGAACACCGGAAACGTGTACTTGTCCCATGTCCGCGTCGACACGGACTGCATGCCATGAAAGAACAGCAGCAGCCCCGCCCCCGCAAACAGCAGAATCGGCACGAACGAAGCCACCGGCTCCACAAACACCGGATTCCACCCGCCCAAAAACAGGTGCACCGCCAGCGCCGAAATTGTCACCATGTTCACGTATTCCGCCGTGAAAAACGCCGCGAAACACGTGCTCGAATACTCCGTGTGGAATCCCGCCACTAGTTCGTTCTCCGCTTCCGGCAGATCGAACGGGATGCGGTTCGTTTCCGCGAACGCCGCGATCATGAAGATGATGAACGCAATCAACTGCGGTGCCGGACCCTGGAAAATAAACCACTTCGGAATCACTCCCCAGTAGAAGCCCGATTGCATCTCCGCAATCTCCCGCAGGCTCAGCGTATTCGCCATCAGCAGCGGCGACACCAGCGCCAGCGACATCGGCAATTCGTAGCTGATCATCTGCGCCGAACTGCGCAGTCCGCCCAGCAGCGCGTACTTGTTATTCGAAGCCCAGCCGCCCAGCGCCACACCGTAAACGCTCACCGCGCTCACCGCCAGAATCACCAGAATCCCGATGTTCACGTTGGCCAGTTCCAGGTACGTCTTGTACCCGAACAGCTCAATCTGCGTCCCGAACGGTACCACCGAAATCGAGATCAGCGCCAGCGCCACAGCCAGAAACGGAGCCAGTAGGTAGTAAAACTTGTTTACCTGCGCCGGGATGACACCTTCTTTCGTCACCAGCTTGATCAGGTCCGACAACGGCTGCAGCAGCCCGTGCGGACCCACGCGGTACGGCCCAATTCGCAGCTGAATGTGCGCCAGCACCTTGCGCTCAATCCATACAAGATATGCGGCGAGAGTGAGTAGAACGAAGGCCACAAGCGCGGCCTTGACCAGGCTGATGATGATGAATTCCATGCGATTTCCGGCTTACGGACGGTACAACTGCCCGGGGTACTCCATGACCGACGTCAACTTCTTCGAGTAGCGGCCCAACGTGCCGGACGTAAACAGCGTGTTTCCGGCCGATTGGATAAGCTCCGGCCGGGGCGTGACAGGCACCCGTCCGTTCAGCGGGCTGGTTTGGGCCGCTTGCCCGGTAGCGATGATTGGCAAAGGAATATTATACCCACTCACGGACGAGCGGATTTCCTCAAATACATTGCTCGCCGACCAGATCCCCAGATTCAGCTTCATCTCTTTCGCGATCAGCCCCATGATCTCCAGATCCGGCTTCGACCCCATCGTCTGTCCAGCCGCATGCAGCTTCTGAACTTCGCCCGTTACATTCGTTACCGTCCCCGATTTCTCATACCCGCTCGCCGCCGGCAGAACCACGTCCGCCTGCTTCGCCGTCTCCGTCAGGAACATCTCCTGCACCACGACAAATGCGTTCTTCGCAGCCAGCGCAGTCCGCGCCAGCGGATTCGCGCCCACTACCCACAGCACATCCAGATCCGCCGCGCCCAGCATTTCCGGCATCGTCATGCCAGGATTCGCCACCGGCTTCAATCCCGGACCCAGATCCGGCAACAACCCCATATCGATTGCGCCGCGCGAATTCGAATAGTCCACCAGGCACACATACTTCACCGGAATCCCCAGCGAATCGCCGAAGGCCACAAGCTGCTTCACAGCCTCGCCCTTCACCGATGCGCCAAACAGAATCACCAGCGATTTCTCCTTCGCCAGTTGCTCCCGCAGCGATTCCACCGCGGCCATCTCTTTGCCTGCCTCGGCCCGCAGCGCTGCCACCGCGATCTTGTCTTCCCGCACCGGACCCTGCGTCACTGTGTAAATATCCGCCTGATGATGCCGCGAATTCGCCCGCAACTGGAACGCCAAAAACGGATGCTCCTGCGACAAATCCGAACCGATCACCAGCGCCGCCGGTGTGTTGTACAGATCCTCCGTCGTCGCCAGTGCGCCCGTCTTCCCGCTCAGCGCATCGATCAGCGACACCACGTCGCCCGACCGGTGATGGTCAATATTCGATGTCCCCAGCCCTTCCCGCGCGAATTTCTGCAGGAAGAAATTCTCCTCGTTCGTTGTCTTCGTCGACCCGATTACCCCGAACTTCCCACCGCGCGCCTTAACTTCGGCGAACTTCTTCGCCACAGCGTCCAGAGCCTTTGACCAGCTCACTTCTTCCAGCTTCCCGTTGATCTTCATCATCGGCGAAGTCAGCCGCTCCGGATGCTCGATGAAATCGAACCCGTACCGCCCCTTGATGCACAAAAATTCGCCGTTAATGCCGCTGCGGTCCCGATTGTTCCCGCGCACGATCGTGTCATTCCGCACGCCCAGCGTCGTCTTGCACCCGTTCGAGCAGAACGTGCAAACCGTCCCCACGTGCTTCATCTCCCACGGCCGCGTCTGATAGCGATATGTCCCCGATGTCAGCGCGCCCACCGGGCAGATGTCGATGCACATCCCGCATTCATCGCATTCCAGATGGTCCCCATGCGAAGGCGCAATCTCGCTCAGCACGCCGCGGTTCACAATCCCCAGCGCGCCCACGCCCATGCCTTCGTTGCAAACCCGCACGCAACGGTAGCAGAGAATGCAGCGCGGCCCGTCATAGAACACCACCGGCGACCACTGCTTTTCATCCACATGGTGCTTGTTCTCCGTGAAGCGGCTTTCCCCCGCCCCGTACCGGAACACCATGTCCTGCAACTCGCATTCCCCGCCTTTGTCGCAAACCGGACAATCCAGCGGATGGTTCGTCAGCAAAAACTCCAGCGTCGTCTTCCGAGCCTTTACCACCGGCTCGGATTCCGTCTGGATCACCATCCCTTCGCCCACCGGCAACGTGCACGCAGCCTGTAGCTTCGGGAATTTCTCCACCTCCACCAGGCACATGCGGCAGGCGGCTTGCAACGAATAGCCTTCGTAATAGCAAAAGGCAGGAATCTCAATCCCCGCCTTCTTTGCTGCATCGATCACCAACGTTCCCGGCGGAGCCTGCACACTCCTTCCGTTAATGGTTAGGTTGACGAGATCACCCATGTGACTGATAGTTTCTCCCTGAAAGAGCGCGTGGGGAGGACCGTTGGCACAAGTCCCCTGTAATACGGGCAGGCACGGCCCAACCCTTGATTATGATGATCTCCGCCGAGGGGTGTCAAATCGCCGGAACGTCTCGCCTCACCCCTTGCGCCGCCGCAACAACCCCGCCGCCAGCCCCGCGCCCACCATCAGCGACAGCGTTCCCGGTTCCGGCACTTCCGGCGTCGGGTCGATCTGCTGCCCGAACCGGATGTTGTCAATCCCAATGTACTGGCTGTCATCCCCCAGATTATTCGCATCGATCAGGATCGAGATGATATTCCCCACCAGCGGCGTATTGAAACTGTACGTCGTATGCGTCGGCCCCGACCCCGCAATCGCCGCGTTCGGGTCATGAAAGATTCGATTCTGCGCCGGAAAGAATCCGTTGAAGATGTTATCGTACACCGACACCGAATTGATCACGTAATCCGTCTCATTCCATCCCCCCAGATCAAATCCGTGCAGCACTGCCTCGTACCCCGGATCGGCAAACAGCACCACCAAAAGGTAGTTATAGTTCGTCCCAACGCCAGTCTCGATGCTGCCTTGAAACAACACCCGGTCCAGATCCCCATAGTTGTAACGCCACAACGATGGTCCCCCGGTAAAAATAGAAAAAGGTTCGTAGGACACGTTCACGTTCGGCGTAAAGCCCTCCGCCCCCACTCCATATTCGAACGTCACCGTCCCGCTCGTTGTCGATGTCGATGTCACCCTGTCCCCGTAAGTCTGGTCAATCCCAAAGCCCTCCGGGAAATTCTCCGACACGCCGCAGCAATCCGTATCGGTGATGCGGAACGTCAATATCGTTGCCTGTGCCGGACTCGCCAGATACATCAGCACCAGCCCGGAAAGAGAGAGAAAGATCGATTTGTAGAAACGCATGGAAATCCTCTTACTGTGAGTGAGGTAACAATCCGTTCCGTCACGCCCGGAAAAGTACCAATCCTCCTCCCCCAATACCCCTTGGAGTTTCCCTACGCCGTGCGTCATATTGAAGTACCATGCAACTCCACGGCAAAAGCGTCATCATCACCGGAGCCGCCCACGGCATTGGCCGCGCCCTCGCCCTACGCTTTGCCCAGGAAGGCGCACGCCTCGCCATCGCTGACATCGACCCCCAGGCCCTCGCCCACACCGCTCACCTCTCCGGCGCTCTCCCCGTCCCCACCGACGTCACCTCCGAATCCGCCATTCAGCAATTGGTCGACCGCGCCATCGCCGCCCACGGCCACATTGACCTATTCTGCTCCAACGCCGGCATCTTCCTCCCCGGAGGCCTCGATACCCCCGATGTAGACTGGGAGCGCGTCCTCTCCGTCAACTTCCGCGCCCATCTCTACGCCGCCCGCGCCGTCCTCCCCCACATGCTCGCCCGCGGCCACGGCTACCTCCTCCAAGTCATCTCCGCCGCCGGACTCCTCACCCAAATCGGCTCCGCCACCTACGCCGTCTCCAAACACGCCGCCCTCGCCCTCGCCGAATGGATCGCGGTCGAACATGGCGACGCCGGCATCAAAGTCTCCTGCGTCTGTCCCCAAGGCGTGCGCACCCGCATGCTCCTCGGTGACGACGGCGAAAAAGATAGCTTCCTCAAATCCGGCGCCGTCACCGTCGAACAGGTCGCCGATGCCGTCATCCGCGGCCTCCACGACGAGCGTTTCCTCATCCTTCCCCATCCCGAAGTCGAGACATACTTCCAGCGCAAGGCCGGCGACTACGATCGCTGGCTCCGTGGCATGCGCAGGCTGCGTCAATCCGCCGTCTAGCTGATCGACTTCAGGTCCGCCTCCACCTTCTTCTTCAACTCCTTCGATTCCTTGCTCTCCGCAACCCCCTTGAGAGCCTCGCTCGTCATGTTCAGGAAATGCTTCTGATGGTCCGGCCGCCCCAGTTTCTGCTTCCCGTATAAACCGGCCTGTTCATACAGCGTATCCGCCATCGCCTTCAGAAACACCTCCCGCGGCACGGTCGCCGAATCGCTCTTCAGCATCTCCGTCACCTTCGCCGCATCGTTCGATACCCCCGCCGCTTCGCACGTGGCCAGCAGCACCGCGCGACGCACCGCATCCCGCCGCGTGCTCTCCATCTCCCCAATCGACGGCTGGATTCCTGTCGATACCTTATCCAGTGAAGGCAGCCGCGCCGCGCTCCCCGGAGGAGCCGGAAACGCCAGCGGAATCTGCGCCTCCACCGGCGCTTTGCTGAATTTTGCGAAGTCCCCAACAAACTGCGTCGCGTAATTCGATGCGCTCGACCGGTTCTCCATCGTCTCTTTGCGGAACGGCGTCGGATTCGTCTTGTTCTGCCGTCCACCCATTTCGTAGCTGTTGGCTACCTCCATATGCCCTTGCGCCAGTCCCGCCAGCAGGATCAGCCGCCAGGCACGGGCGCGCGCTGTGTACTCATTATCAGTGTTCAGGATTTTTCCAAGCTGCTCGGCTGCCTTCGGATAATCCCCCTTCAGGTAGTTATCCCTCGCCGCATTCCAGAAGAACGCCGGCGTCCCAGGCTTGACCGGTTCGGGTCCACTCGAGCAGGAAAAAAGAATCAGGGAAAGTAGAATGACGGATGCAATGCGGAACATGGCCATGGCCTCCGGTGCAATTCTTATCACGACAAAAAGCCGGGGTCAACGGTCCCTTCCGTCGGCAATCCGTCTAACGATCGCACCTCCTCCTCGTCCTTTACCATCGGGATCAGCACGCGCACCTTCGTCCCTCGCCCTAATTCACTCTCAATCTCAATCCGCCCCCCCGCTGCCGCCGCCCGGTCCCGCATCCCAAACAATCCGATCGAGTGCGGATCGTTCAGCCTTTCGCTGCTGAATCCTACTCCGTTGTCTTCTATCGTCAGCACAAACGTCCCATCGTCCACCTTCCCCTCGATCACGATTCTCGTCGCCTGTGCGTGCCGCGCTACGTTTGTCAATGCCTCCTGCGCGATTCGAAACGCCACGATACTTCCCTTATCGTCGAGCGCTACTCCAGGCGGACACCGGAATTCCACCGCCATCCCCGTCCGCTTCCCGAATTCGTGCACCAGCCATTCCAACGCCGGCTCCAGGCCCATCTGGTCCAATATCCCCGGCCGTAATTCCGTCGAAACCCTCCGGATATCGCGCACCGCCGAATCCAGCGAATCCATCGCTCTCCGGATCTGCCGGCTCACTCCCGCCGGATCCGATTCCGCAATCCGCAACGCCATCGCCAGGTCGATCTTCGCCGCCGTCAGCGATTGCCCCAATTCGTCATGCACTCGCCGTGCCAGCAGCGCTTTCTCCTCTTCCTGCCGGTCTTGCACCCGGTCTGCCAGCAAGTGATACCGTTGCTCCGCCAGTTGCACATCCGCCAGCAACTTCCTCGATTGCGTCAGGCTCGCATTCAACTGGAAAAACGCCAGCGACAGCAGCAGCGCCGATAGCATCGCGCCGCCCACCAGCAGGAATCCCCTGCGCTCCAGAGCCTGCAAGAGCGAATGCGAAATCTCCTGATCCATTTCCCGCAACTCCGCATTGGCCGTGCGGTGGCTCAGCCGGAATCGTGCCATCGCCTGTGTCGGTGGAGCGCGAAGCACAAGCTGCAATCCGTCTGCATTGACCCGTTGCGATTCCGCAATCTTCTCCTCCAATTCCGCAATCCGCTGGTGCGCGGACTGGAACAGAATCCTCATCACCAGATCGCCGCTCAATAACTCCTCTGCCGTTCTCTCCTCCCGTGTCAGGTTCCTCGTCACCGTCTCCATCCGCTCCCTGTACTGCTCCAGGTAACCCTCGTTTCGCGTCAGAATGTAGCTGAAGCTGAATCGTTCACACGCGTTCAAAGTCTGGTACAGATCGAAGATCCCATCCCGCAGTTGGCTGCACTGCCGCAGCTTTTCCTGCCCGGCCCTCGTCTCCGAAAAGCTCGTCCACATCTCCAGAAATACGAACACACACACCGCCAGCGCCCCCAACAACGGCACGAGATATGCCAGGCGTCCCAACCGGGCCATGCCCAAATCCTACCGCAGTTCGCTCAATCCAAATACAGAAATTCGTTCGACGAGATCAGGATGTGGCAGAAGCTCTCCCACGCCCGCCGCCTCGCTTCGCCCCCACCCAGCCGTTCCGTCAGCCCCGCCAAATACGTCAATGCCCCGTCCACTTCCTCCGCTCCAGCGGCCCGCGACAATGCCATCCGGTACGCCATTCGCACGCGCTCTGCCTCCGACAGCCCTTCCATCCCAACCACCCGTCCCGCAAACTGCTTCGATCGTTCCACCGCAAACTTGCTGTTCCGCAGAAACAGCGCCTGCGGAGCCACATTCGTCCGCCCGCGCCCTTCGCTCGATGTCGTCGCATCCCCATAATCAAACGTCGCCAGCAGCGCCGGGATGCTTCCCCGCCGCACCGGAATATACAACGTCCGCCTCGTCAATTCCTCCGCATCCACCTTCGGCCGCTTCCCTTTCCCAACCGGCAGCAGCGATCCGCCCACAGCCGAATCCAACTCCCCACTCAAGAACAGAATGCTGTCCCGCATCTGCTCCACCGACATCCGCGTTCGCTGAAACCGCGAAAACAAACGGTTCCCCGAATCCGCCTCCTTCGCCGAAGCACCAGCCAGTGCGCTCATCCGGTAGGTGCTCGACAACAACAGAAGCCGGTGCATCGCCTTCACGCTCCACCCCGATTCCACAAATCGCGCCGCCAGGTAATCCAGCAACTCCGGATGCGTCGGCTTCTCCCCCGTCGTCCCCCAATTGTTCGGCGTGCGCATCAGCGCCTCTCCGAAATGCCATTGCCAGATCCGATTCACCATCACCCGCGCCGTCAACGGATGCTCCGGCCGTGTCAGCCACTCGGCTAGTTGCAGCCGTCCGCTCCCCGTCACCTCTCCCGCCCGAACTCCAGACAAAGCAGATAGAAAATGTTTCGAAACCACCTCGCCCGGATTCAAATGATCCCCCCGCACAAACAGCCGCTGCTCCACCACCGGACCATCCGTCACCGCGCTCGCCATCGCCGGTTCCGCCGGCAACGTCCGCTGCAATTCTTCATGCTCCGCCCGCAATTGCGCCACCCGCGGGCTGTCCGCCAACTCCATCGGACCCTTGTCAAACGTCGCCCCCGCGAAAAACGGATTCGCCTTCGCATCGAACTTCGGCCGCTCCGGCACATCGCGGTCCGATGCCACCTCCGTCGCCATCCGCCTCCGCCAGCTCGTCAACTGCGTATCCCACGACGTGCCGCTTTTCACGTACGCCGTCTGATACTCCGCCGCCACCTTTGCAATCGTCTCCGCCGTCGCTGTCCTCCAAGCTTCCAGATACGGCTGATCGCCCAGCCACTTCGTCCACCGCTCTAACAAGCGCGCATCCAGATCCCCATCCACCGCGCGTCCGTGCTTCTTGTTCCACGCGGCAATCAGATACTCCGCAATGCGCGGACGCAACAGCGCGTTCTCCCGCGCCGCATCCTCCGCCAGCGCTTCTTCCAATTCAATCTGCTTCCCGAACATCCGCCACCGGTGCGCCTGATACACCCCGTAAGCCCCCGCATCGAGCGGCGCATAATACATATACGACACCGACCCCGGCCGCCCCAGATTCCGGAAACTCGTCGTG
>CALFYN010001169.1 GCA_937952345.1 uncultured Acidobacteriota bacterium | reverse complement strand
GTTACCTTGACTTGCGTACCAGTCTACCTGAAACATGGGACAGCAAATCAAGCCCCGGAGAACGACTTTTTCCACTCTTTCAAACACGCCAACGCCTTGCGAGTTGTTGTGCTCAGCGGATAGCCCCCTTCATGGGAGAGTGGGACGTATGAGAAAGATTTTGGTTTCCGCAAAATGCGCGCTTCCACCACATGAAAGATGTATTGATGGTTTGTAATCGAATGTCGGAAATTTCCCACAAACCCCACCACTTCTGCCCCAGGGAGATCATGCGTCTCCGGTAATTCCCAAAACCCCCGTAACTGCCGTGACTCCTCTCCCCTTTGCCATGCCAGTACTTTCTCCGCCCTCTCTATCACCAGCAGCGTCCGCTCCACCTTCTTCACTTCCGCTTTCCGCCCCTTCACCGGAAGTTCCCGCTCCCGCCCCGCGGCCCGCGCCTTACACATCGTCGCCACCGGGCACTCACGGCAAAGTGGCTGCTTCGGCAGACACACCGTGGCCCCCAGTTCCATCATGGCCTGATTGAACTCCCCCGGATGGCGTAAATCCAGCAAATGCTGCGCCTCCGCGCGCATCCGCTTGCGCGTCTCCCCGTTGGCAATGTCAGCCCCGTCATTGCCCAACCGAGCCAGCACCCGCATCACATTCCCGTCCAGCACCGCATGCGGCAACCCGAACGCAATGCTTGCCACCGCCGCCGCCGTGTAATCCCCAATCCCAGCCAACCCGAGAATCGCTTCATGGTCCCGGGGAAACCCGCCCATCGCCGCCATCTGGCGCGCCGCCTTCTGCAAATTGCGGGCCCGTGAATAATACCCCAGTCCCGCCCACATCCCCAGCAACTCGCTCTCGGGAGCCGCCGCCAGCGCCCATAAGTCCGGATACACCGCCAGAAACCGTTCGTAGTAGGGAATCACCGCGGTCACGCGTGTCTGCTGCAGCATGATCTCCGAAATCCAGATGGCGTAAGGATCCGCCGTCCGCCGCCACGGCAGATCACGCTTTTCGCGCCGGTACCAATCGAGCAGTGCTTTCCGAAAGGCAGGGATTTTCTGCATACCGTTGTCTATACTGAAAAGGTATACACCTCCCGCCTATGTCTTCCAAAGCTTCTGCCGTCGCCCAAAACGCTATTGTCATCCGCGGCGCGCGGATGCACAACCTGAAAAATATCTCCCTCGCCATCCCCCACGAAAAGCTCACAGTCGTCACGGGAGTCTCCGGCTCCGGCAAATCCTCGCTCGTCTTTGACACCATTTACGCCGAGGGCCAGCGCCGCTATGTTGAGTCCCTCTCCGCATACGCCCGCCAGTTCCTGGAACGGATGGAAAAACCTGAAGTCGAGGAAATCGACGGCATCGCACCACCCATCGCCATCAAACAGAAGAACACCACCCGCAATCCCCGCTCCACGGTGGCCACCGCAACCGAACTCTACGACTACCTCCGCCTCCTCTGGGCCCGCATCGGCCACACCTTCTGCCCCAATTGCGGCCGCCGCGTCCTGCGCGACACCGTCGATGCCGTCGCCGGCCAGATGCTCCAGCAGGACGAAGGCTCCCGCTGGTACGCCTTGTTCCCCGTGCCGCAATTCCACGGCAACGCCGAGCGCCGCGACCACCTTTTCGAACTGCGCCGCAAAGGCTTCAACCGCCTCTATCAAAATGGCAACGTATTCGAATTCTCCACGCCGGAATCTCTCCTCGAAATCGACTTCTCCCAGCCTCTGTTCGTTCTCGCCGACCGCCTCGCCATCGCCTCCAACCAGCGCCAGCGCATCGCCGACACCACCGAGATCTGCTACCGCGAATCGGGCGAAGTCGTTTTCGAACTGGCCGGCAGTTTCCCGCCCCGCCGTCTTACGTTCAATGAGCGCTTTGCCTGCAAGGATTGCCGCATCGATTGCCAGGAACCCGAACCAGGCCTTTTTAGCTTCAACAACCCCCAGGGCGCCTGCCCTCGCTGCCAGGGTTTCGGCAATACCATCGACTACGACATGAACCGCGTCGTCCGCGAGCGCTACCTTTCCATCGAGGAGGGCGCCGTCGACCCCTGGACCAAGCCCCAGTACAGTTGGTACAAGTCCGAGTTCCGCAAAGCCGCCGCCGGCTCCGTCCGCATGAAGATCCCCTACAACGAACTCACCCGCGAGGAACAGGCCATCGTCGAGCATCATATTCGCCTCTTCTTCCAGGAGGTCGAAACCAAGAAGTACAAAGTCCATGTCCGCGTCTTCCTCAGCCGCTATCGCGGTTATTCCACCTGTTCCTCTTGCGGCGGCACACGCCTCCGCCCCGAAGCCCTCCAAGTTCGTGTCAACCATCGCACCCTCCCCGAAGTCTGCGCCCTCAATATCGCCCACGCCTGGCAGTTCTTTGAATCCCTCCAACTCTCCCCGGAAGAAAGCGGCATCGCCGGGAAAATCATGGTCGAGATCCGCCAGCGCCTCCAGTTTCTGCATGACGTCGGCCTTGACTACCTCACCCTCGACCGGCTCTCCGCTACCCTCTCCGGCGGCGAAGCCCAGCGCATCACCCTCGCCACCTGCCTGGGATCCCGCCTCGTCGGCGCCTGCTATGTACTCGATGAGCCATCCATCGGACTCCACCCCCGCGACACCGGCCGCCTCATCCGGATTCTGGAAGAACTGCGCGACCTCGGCAATACAATTGTTGTGGTCGAACACGACGCCGATGTCATGCGCGCCGCCGACCACATTGTCGACCTCGGCCCCGGCGCCGGCGAAAACGGCGGCCGCATCGTCTTTGAGGGCTCGTACACGGAACTCATCGAACGAGGCACAAGCCTCACCGCCCGGCACCTGCGCGGCGAACGCAGTACCATAGCCAACCAACGCCGCTCCCCCAATCCCAAGCGCACCATCGTCTTTCGCGGCGCCTGCGCGAACAACCTGAAGAACATCGACGTCTCCATTCCCCTCGATCGGATGGTGTGCATTACCGGCGTCTCGGGCTCCGGGAAATCGTCGCTTGTTCATCAGGTAATTCATCGGTCATTAGAAGCACATATCCGTGAAAAATCTGCGCGCTCCACACCCGCCACCGATTCCGCCGAGCCGTCCGAAGGCCTTTCCACATGCCGCAAGGTGGAAAAAGCGGGCCTGGTCTCCAGTGTCGTCCTCGTAGACCAGAGCCCGATCGGCCGTACGCCCCGATCCAACCCCATTACCTACATCAAAGCCTTTGACCTCGTCCGGGAGATCTTCGCCTCCACACCCGAAGCTTCCCGCCGAGGCTATACCGCCGGCCACTTCTCCTTCAACGTTCCCGGAGGCCGCTGCGAAACCTGTCAGGGCGACGGCACCGTCACCGTCGAAATGCAGTTCCTCGCCGACGTCGAACTTATCTGCGAGGATTGCAAGGGCACCCGCTTCAAACAGTCCATTCTCGATATCCAATACCGTGGCCGCAACATCCACCAGGCGCTACAACTCACTGTACAGGAAGCTCTTACCTTCTTCACCGAGCACCCCAAACTGCTCCAGCGATTGAAGGTATTGAGCGATGTCGGCCTCGGCTACCTCCGCCTCGGCCAGTCCGCCACCACACTGTCCGGAGGCGAGGCGCAGCGCGTCAAACTTGCCGCCCACCTCAGCCAGGCGACCGTCCAGGGAACTCTCTTCATCTTCGACGAACCCACCACCGGCCTCCACTTCGACGACATCGCCATCCTTCTCGATGCCTTCTCCCGCCTCCTGCAGGCCGGCGCTTCCGTCCTCATCATCGAACATAACCTCGAGGTCATCCGCCGTGCCGATTGGATCATCGATCTCGGCCCGGAAGGTGGCGACGCCGGTGGCATCGTCGTCGCCGAAGGTACGCCCGCCCAAATCGCCGCGGTCGAGAGCTCGTTTACCGGAAAATTCCTACGCGATTACCTCCCTTAAACATTAGATCGCGAGTTTGAAATCCTCCGGAAGTACCAAACCGCTCCAATGCGGATTTCTTACTCCCCACACTTGCGGGGAGCGTAGCAAGATCGGTCCATCCCCCAAAATGGCCATCCATCCGTCCATAACCCAACATGGCTAGAACGGACTAGTCCTATCTCCGTACAACTAGTACCAAAAAACATTTCGTTTGCGATTGTTTTACCCTATACTCTCATCATGCGTCCTTACCGGCGGTTGCTGATTAGTCTGTCCAAAGACGAAGAAGGCGAGTTGCGTCGCCTCCTCCGCAAAGGTGTCAGCCCCGCTCGTGTACTGCTTCGCGCCTTGGCACTATTGCAGCTTTCCAGCGGATTGCCCGCCCAAACCGTTGCCCACAACTTGAATCTCAGCGCCAAATCGGTCCGCGATATCGGATGGCGGTACCACCAGGGCGGTCTGGAACGCGCCATCTACGAAAAACCCCGGCCCGGCGCGGCAGCGCTCCTCAACGTCAACCAGCGCCGCCGCATCCTCGCCATGGTTTCCGGCGCGCCCCCCTCCGGATATTCCCGTTGGACCGTCCGGCTCATCGCCGAGGAGGCAGTTCGCCGCCGCCTGGTGCCCACCGTCGGCCGCGAGACCATCCGCATGCTGCTGCTCAACAACGACATGAAGCCCTGGCGCCTGAAAGAACCGCAGCACGAAGAACGATAAACTCATCCGATTCTCCCTCCCTCCTCTCTGCCCGGCCTCTCCGTCTTCGCACTCCTGACCTCTGACCGCATGATCCCGTACTTCCGCTCCTTCCCAGTCCTGCCTCCAAAATCACGCGTTCTTCGCTCCATGACCGAAATATTTTTTTCTTCCTATACGCCCGCTTTCAACCCTGGTACCTGTTACTCAACACGGTTGGTATTCTATTGCTACACAATACGTTCCACTACCCGCCCAGGCAAAAGTACGAATTCATGCGGTCAATGTACCAGTACCTAAGTTTGCCAGAATGGTGCGTACTAGAACTTGAAAGAAAAATCCAATACATGGTACCTACTACTTAGCTATGAGTTTTCACGCAGTCTCTCTCCCCTCAAATCCCCTACCACCGGTAGAGGAAATCATCGGTAAGAAGGAATCGGGTAAGATCCGTGTCCTGCTCGCCGATGATCAACCCATTGTTCGACTCGGAGTGAAGGAACTTTTGGGCAATGAGAAGGACATCGAGATCGTCGGCGAAGCGACCGACGGCCGCCAGGTCCTCCAGATGATCCAGGAACTGAACCCCGATATCCTGCTGCTGGAATTGCGCATGCCGACGGTCGACGGCCTGACCATTCTCCAGAACATGCAGCTCAATGGCTCACAGACTCGGGTCATCCTGCTCACCTTTGCTGGCGACCGCAACGAATTCGTTCAGGCGATGAAGTTCGGCTGTTCCGGCATTCTGCTGAAGCAGGGTCCCATGCAACTCATCGCCAACAGTATCCGCAAGGTGAACGAGGGCGAAATCTGGCTTGACGCCGTAACCACAGCCGCGGTCATGAAGCAGTTCGCCAGTCCCGCCGACCGGCTGCGCGCTTCCGGAACCAAGGTTCGTGAGCGTTCCCCGCTCAGTAATCGCGAACGGGAAATCGTTCAACTCGTGGCCCAGGGATACCGGAACAAAGAGATGGCCGAGAAACTCTTCATCAGCGAACAGACTGTGAAGAATCACCTCCACAACATCTTCGAGAAGCTCGGCGTCGCCGACCGGCTCGAATTGGCGCTCTTTGCCGTGCACAACGGGCTGCACGCTGCCGGCGAAGCGCCTCGTCCAAGCTAATCTCTGCACCGAACCAGGGAAAGGGGCTGCGGACTCCGCGGCCCCTTCGATTTTTCAATGCCGATGCTGAGCCTCCGCCCAGCGCGAGGAAGACCGCACTGAGTCACACCCAGTTCATACCGGCCCTCATGCCGGAAGCATCGCCCCCATCACACGCAAGCCGCCAGCCCAACCTCCGTCCAGTTCGACACCACACGTATGCCATTCTCGCTGATCGTTATCCCTCGTTCCCGATCCACTTTCTCATCCCATCCGATCTCCGTACTTTCCGCCAGCTTCACTCCGGCGTCCACAATCGCATTCCGTATCCGGGAATACCTCCCCACATCCACGCCTTCCAGCAAGATCGAATTCTCCACGTCCGAATAGCTGTTCACCCGCACGCCTGGCGACAGCACACTCCGAATCACCCGGCCCCCTGACACGATGCACCCCGGAGACACGATCGAATCAATCGCCGCCCCCATTCGCCGCCCTTCCTGCGCGAACACGAACTTCGCCGGTGGCTGCTGTGGCATGTGTGTCCGGATCGGCCACCGGTTGTCATACAAATTGAACTCCGGCGTCACCGAAACCAGATCCATGTTCGCCTCGTAGTAGGCGTCCAATGTCCCGACATCCCGCCAGTACCGCACGGTTTTGTCATTCAAATCCCGAAAATCGTAGGCGATCGTATTCCCACCCTGTACCATCCGCGGCAGGATATCCTTCCCAAAATCGTGCGATGAATCCGACCGCTCCGCGTCTTCCCGCAGCACATCGAGCAGTGCCGCCGTACGAAACACATAAATACCCATCGACGCGCTCACCATGTCCGGATTGAAGCGGCTCCGCGTCGGATGCCCATGCTTCGGCTTCTCCTCAAATCCGGATATTCGGTAGTCCGCGTCGATCATGGCCACACCGAATCGCACCGCCTCTGCCGGATCCACTTGGAGCGTGGCAATCGTCGCGTCCGCACCGCGACGCTGATGCCATTCCACCATCTCCGTGTAATCCATCTTGTAGATGTGATCGCCCGAAAGGATCAGCGTATGTTCCGGCGCTTCCGCCTGAATCGACTCGATGTTCTGGTACACGGCATCCGCAGTCCCCAAATACCAGTCGTCGTGTACCCGCTTCATCGGTGTAATGACTTCGATGAACTCGTTCAGTTCCGGCGACAGGATGCTCCAGCCCGCCCGGATATGCCGCATCAGATCCAGCGCCTTGTACTGTGCCAGCACGAACACCCGGCGCAGGTCGCTGTTGATGCAATTGGACAGTGTGAAGTCGATGATGCGGTAAATGCCGCCGAATGGCACGGCGGGCTTGGCTGTGTTCCGAGTGAGCGGGAACAGTCGCTCTCCAGCGCCTCCAGCCAAGAGGATCGCTAGCGTACTGCGCATAAGAACCTACCTCCGATATTATGCAGGTTGTCCTTCGGACTGCAAACCTGCGAATATAGGTAGTGGCTGTTCAGCCGGAAAAATTTCCGACATTTTGAACCAGGAAGGGGTGATTCGGTTTGGCCGAAGTCGTCGTACAAGATGGCGAAACGCTGGAAAGCGCGTTACGCCGCTTCAAACGCAAGGTGCAGCAAGAGGACATCATTAAGGAGATCAAGCGTCACTCCTTCTACCTCAAGCCCGGCGAAAAGAAGCGCGTAAAGGAAGCGCTGGCGCGTAAGCGTAACCGTAAGCGCAAGACTCGCGACATCGAGTAGCGCCCCATCCGCACAAAGAACAAGGGCAGCCCCGCCACTCCGGCTTGGCTGCCCTTTTTTGTTTCCTACAGTCCGCGGATGCTTTAGCGCGATTCTTTCAGCATGGGATGCTCCACCTGCTTGAACCCGGCAGGCACCTCCAGCTTCGAGCCATCGGCCGGCGCATTCGAGAAATTCCCAGATTCCTGCACCATCTCCATCAGCACCCCGCTCGCCTCCCCCTGCTGATTCTGCGCAGGCTGTTGCGGAGGCGGCTCGGGAGCCTGCTCCTGCTTCGGCTTCCGCCGCCCGAATCCGCCCAGGCCGCCAATCCGGCCCAAGCGCCCCAGCACCTGCTTTTCGGCGCTGTCGGCAGCCTGCTTCTCGGCGGCCTTTCCAGCCACCTCGCCGGCCGTCGGACCCTGCGGCGTCGCATTCGGGTCGGAGATCTCGCTCGCCTTTGCCGGATCCAGTCCGGTCCCCATCTTCGTGATTTGCCGCACATGCACGCCCTTCAGCTTCTCCGCTTCCTTGGCCATCTTTTCCATGGCTTCCTTCATCCGCGGATCGCTCGCAAACGCGGCGGCGAAGCTGGACGTGGCCCCGCTTCCGAACGCCCCCGCGTACTTCATCGCCAGCTTCTTCTGGAACTCTTCCATTTCCTCATAGCCGGGAATCTTTTCCTGTGCCACCCAGATAGAGCTCATCGTCTCCATCGAGCCGCTCTGCCCCGACTTCTTGTCCTTCCCCTCCATGATGAAGGTCATGATCACTTCCTTCGAGTTGAACCCGGAGATCATCTGCGTCTTGCCCGTCTCCTTGATGTCCACCTTGAAGTCCGCTTCCACGTTTGGATCACCCTTGCCCTTGGCCTTGGCTTCCTCGATCTTGCCCTTGTTCTTCGCCATCATCCGTTCCATCGCCTGGCGCATCTGCTCGAACGTGATCGTCGAGTAGGTCCGTTTTTCGAAATCAATGGTGGTGATGGACCCGGCGTCCAGATCGTAAATCGTTCCATCCCTGGGCCCGATCTCGGCCATCTTGTTGCCCTTCAGAATGTGCGTCTTGGTCTGCGGTTCGGTGATGCTCCGCATACTCTTCGACAGCCCGCCCAGTGACCGGCTCATGCTCGCCATCACGCCTCCCGTGATGCGCGTCGTTTCCGTGTACGTGAAATCCGCCAGCAGCAGCGCCGGCGCAAGCATGCCACACAATACTCCTATTGGCTTCATGGTTGGCAATCCCTCCTTCTAACAAGCGTACAACGGGAAACGTGCAAGCATCGTAAGATTTCCATCACCACTCCTGTCGATTTTCCCCCACCCTGTTCGTCTCCCTATCGCGGCAAGGCCCTCCGGCCCGCCCAATTGTTAACGTAAGAAAGGAACCTGCTCCATGCCACAATACGTCCTCTTGCTTCGCGAAAGCTCCACCGCGGTCCCCAACATTAGCCCTGGTGAGATGGAGGCCATCATCAACCGCTACAAAGCCTGGGGAGCCTCCATCGCCGCCAAAGGGCACATGCGTGGCGGCAACAAACTCCAGGACGGCACCGGCCGCCGCATCGGCGCCGCCGCAGGCAAGGTCTCCGTGACCGACGGACCCTTCATCGAAAGCAAGGAAATCGTCGCCGGCTATTACCTCATCGAAGCTGCCAGCTATGAGGAAGCCGTCTCCCTCGCCTCCGATTGCCCACACCTCGATTTCGGGGTCATCGAAGTCCGCGAAATCGAACCCACTGAATGACTCAGTCCGTTAGCGGCGTAATCGAC
>CALFYN010001168.1 GCA_937952345.1 uncultured Acidobacteriota bacterium | reverse complement strand
CTTGGTATCGAAGAACCACTCCGTGCTGGCGTATGGACCGATCCGCCCTCCCGTCGTGAAACGGACCCTGCTGCGAAGACGAGTGAAACCGGAACGCCCCGAGGCGGCGAACCGCTCCGCCAGCCCGCGTGCCGCCACCGATACGCCCCCTTTCGCCAAGAGACCCACTTCGGCGCCGCCAAACAGCCGGTGCGACTGTTGCCACTCCTGACGAGTGTCTTCTTCCTTGCCGAAGTAATAGCCGCCGATCAGCGACACCTGCGAGTGAGACCGGAATCGCACAATCGATCCCGAACGGCTTTGCTGTAGCTCTCCCTTGCGGGTGCGGAGCCTGGTGTGCAACGCCAACTCCCATCGCTTACTCTTCTGCACGGTGAGGTCCACCGAATGCCAGCTCCACGGCTCCGCGCCGGATACCACCTCCCCCACAGCGAAGACCGCCGCGGCGGCAAGCAAGACAGGCCCGATTCCAGGGAGTTTCATGCGATTCTGCGACATCCACGGAGCAGCGTCCGGCGTCTGTCGGTGCACTCCCTACCTTCGATCATACCTCGGTTTTTTCGAGGAGCAGTCGCGGAATTATCTATTTGCCGATGAATCTAATCCACTCTATATTTGAGACAGAGAGAACCAAATGCCGACAAGGAGACGCAACTTGCCAAAGAAAATCACCCCGCCTTCGAATATTGTCGCGGATACCGAAGCCGCGCCGTCCAACGGCGCCGCCGGTCATGAAGACGTGCAACGCCTCGCCTATGAATATTGGCTCGCCCGCGGTTGTCCGGAAGGCTCCGCCGAGCAGGATTGGTTCCGCGCCGAGCAAACCCTGCAAGACGCGCCAAACACGGAGCAGGCGTAGCACAGAACTCCCGCCCTGCCCCATCACCTTCCCGAGCCGGTCACACCCATTCGAAATAATTACTAAATACTTTCGAATCAAGCACCACAACATCTCCGAACACATGTAAAACAGCGGTCCTTTTACTTACCCCTGTTATTCTGAAACCGGAGATATTCCCATGCATTCCCTATCCAGCGCTCTTGCAAATCTCACCCCCGTGCAAAGCCAGGTCGCCGCGCTCCTCGCCGCCGGAGCCACCATCACCGAAACCGCCGCCGAATGCGGCATCACTCGCCAGACCATCTACACCTGGCAGAAAACCGTCCCCGCCTTCGCCGACGCCCTCACCCGCGGCCGCGAAGAATACGAGGTCACCTACCACGACGACCTCGCCCGCCTCACCCAACTCGCCATGGATACCCTCAAGCAAGTCATCCTCGACGAAAAGTCCTCCCCCAGCCTCAAGGTCCGCGCCGCCCTCGCCATCCTCAAACGGCCGCCCCAGGACAAACCCAGCCCCTGGCAGCCGCCCGTCGCCCCGGTCATCGCCCCGGTTGTCGCCCCCGAAACAGCGCCCGACTTTACAAAATCTGACACATTTTCCGATTCCGTCAAGCCAATTCCCCGCGGCGCCCCCTGCCCCTGCGGCTCCGGCCAGAAATACAAACGCTGCTGCGGACGCAACGCCCCGCCGGTCTTGCATCAGACTACCCTTGCCGATGAGTACAATGGGGAGAAAGACCACGCCGCTCTCTCATCAAATATTCCCAGTAAGGAAAGTGCGACCCAACTGACTCATGCCAACCACTAAGATCGTTGCCACACTCGGGCCGGCTTCGCAGTCCAAGGAGTCCATCCGCGACCTCATCCTCGCCGGCGTCGATGTCTTTCGCATCAATGCCTCGCACGCCCAGCCCGGCGATATCCCCAACCTCGTCTCCGACGTGCGCGAGGTGGCCACCGACCTGCACACCATGACCGGCGTCCTGCTCGACCTCCAAGGCCCCAAAATCCGCCTCGGCATGTTCGAAAACGGCCGCTGCGAACTGGAGACCGGCGCCCGCTTCACGCTCACCACCGAAGAAGTCGTCGGCAACGCGGAACGTGCGTCCACTACCTACGCCGACTTCGCCCGCGACGTGCGCCCCAATGATCGCGTCCTCCTCAACGACGGCGCCGTCGAACTCAAAGCCCTCGATTCCGACGGCGTCAAGGTTATCCTCGAAGTCGTTTCCGGCGGCCCCATCGGCAATCGCAAAGGCATCAATCTCCCCGGCGTCAAAGTCTCCACCGCCTCGCTCACCAAGAAGGATATGGCCGACCTCCGCGAAGCCCTCACCGTCGGCATCGATCTCGTCGCCCTCTCCTTCGTCCGCAAGCGCGAAGACGTGCTCCGCCTTCGCCACTTCCTCGAGAACAACGACCACACCCTCCCCATCGTTTCAAAGATCGAAAAACCCGAAGGATGGCAGAATCTCAACGAAATTCTCGATGAATCCGACGGCGTCATGGTCGCCCGCGGCGACCTCGGCGTCGAGATGGCCCTCGAAAAAGTCCCCGCCATCCAGAAGGCCATCATCGAGCGCGCCCGCCAGTACGGCAAGTTTGTCATCACCGCCACCCAGATGCTCGAATCCATGATCCAGAGCAACGTGCCCACCCGCGCCGAAGTCAGCGACGTCGCCAACGCCATCTACGATGGCACCGACGCCGTCATGCTCTCGGCGGAAACCTCGGCCGGCAAGTTCCCCATCGAAGCCGTCCGCATGATGGCCCGCATCGCCGCCGAATCGGAAGCCTGCGTCCGCGAGCGCGGCTATCAGGAGCCCGCCCGCCTCAAGGATCCCACCGACCCGCAGATCATCGCCCACCTCGCCTTTGAAGCCGCCCAGCAGGTGAGTGCCGCCGCCATCGCCGTCTTCAGCGTCAGCGGCTCCAGCGGTCGCCTCGTCTCCAGTTACCGCCCGCCCGTGCCCGTCTACGTCTTCACCCACAAGGCCGAAGTCGCTCGCCAGCTTTCCGTCAATTACGGCGTCCGCGCCGTCGTCGTCCCGCAGCTCGAAAGCACCGACGCCATGCTCAACATCGTCGACGAAGTCCTCTGCGGCCGCCGCAGTCTCAAGCCCGGCGATTGTGTCGTCTTTGTCGCCGGACAGCCCATCGGACGCAAGGGCACCACCAACCTCGTAAAGCTGCATCGTGTCGGCGAACTGCGCTAAGCTAACACTTCTAAACTATGGTTCAGGACAACATCGCCGAAGGTCTCACATTCGATGATGTCCTGCTGCAACCCGCGCGCAGCAACGTGCTGCCCGGACAGGTGGACACCCGCACGCACTTCAGCAGAAATATCCCGCTGAATATCCCCATCACCAGCTCGGCGATGGATACCGTGACGGAGTCCCACTTGGCCATCGCGCTGGCCCAGCAGGGCGGCATCGGCATTATTCACCGCAACATGAGCGTGGACCGCCAGGCCGAGGAAGTCGACCGCGTCAAGCGCTCGGAAAGCGGCATGATCGTCGATCCCATCACCATCGAGCCCGATCAGTTGATCTCCGACGCGCTCGCCTTGATGAAGCGCTACCGCATCTCGGGCGTGCCCGTCACCGAGCACGGCAAGCTCGTCGGCATCCTCACCAACCGCGACTTGCGCTTCGAGACGCGCTACGACCTGCCGGTCCGCGACGTGATGACCAAGCGCAACCTCATCACGGTCCCCGTGGGCACCACCCTCGAGCAGGCCCAGGAGATCCTCCACCAGCACCGCGTCGAAAAGCTATTGGTCGTCGATGAGGAATATGTCTTAAAGGGACTCATTACCGTAAAAGACATCCAGAAAAAGTTAAAGTATCCGCTGGCAGCCAAGGATTCGCACGGCCGCCTCCGCTGCGGCGCCGCCATCGGAGCCACCGGCGACTTCCTCGAACGCGCCATGGAACTAGCCTCCAAAAAGGTCGACGTCATTGTCGTCGATACGGCCCACGGC
>CALFYN010001167.1 GCA_937952345.1 uncultured Acidobacteriota bacterium | reverse complement strand
CCTACGAACTGCCGTTCGGCAAAGGGAAGCGCTTCCTCGGCAGCACCAACCGCGCTGTCGACATGGTGGTGGGTGGCTGGAACCTCGCAACGGCGTTTCGCTACTCCGTCCCCGCGCCCATCCGCATGAGCTCCACCAACACCTTGGCCAACGTCCTGTTCACGCGCGATCGCCGCGTCAACCAGGTGAGCCAGGCGGTCCGCTCCGGCATCGGCCGCGGCGAACTCGAGCCCGACAACGCCAGCGCCCGCTGGTTCAATCCGGGCGTCTTCGTCAACCCCGGCCAGTTTGAATTCGGCACGGCCGCATCCTTCCACAACAACTTCCGCCAGCCGCGGCAGTTGAGCGAGAACTTCTCCATTGCGAAGAACCTCACCATCATTCGCATTAAGGAGCAGGATGTGCGCTTCCGCTACCGCGCCGACTTCTTCAACGTGTTCAACCGCATCAACTTCAACGTTGACGGGAACTTCCAGAGCGCCAACTTCGGCCGTGCCACGGCACCGAACCTCGGCGCGCGCATCATCACGATGGGCCTCATGCTGGAGTTCTAAAACGCACCTTCCCAACGAAGAAAGCGCCGGGAGAAGATCCCGGCGCTTTTTTAATTTCACCACGCCCGGCGATCTACGCCGTCAGGTACGCCAGACTCCGCAACTTCGCCGTCAGCGTCGTTCGCTTCAGCCCCAGAATCTCCGCCGCCTGCGTCTTGTTCCCATTCGTCCGCCGCAGCGCCTGCTCCAGCAGATGCAACTCAATCCGCGCCACCGTACCCTCAAAGTCCAAACCCTCGTCCGGCAGCGATACAAACGAAGAATCGCGGTCCTCCACCACCTGCCGCCGCGGCGCAACATACGGAATCGCGAAATCCCCCGGTAGCAGCACCAACCGGTCTCCGCTCAACGCCACCGCGTTCTCGATCGCATTCTCCAACTGGCGCACGTTTCCCGGCCAACTGAATCCGCACAGCATCTCCAAGGTCTCCGGCGCGAACTGCCGCACCGGAATCCCCTCCTGCAAACACACCTTTTCCGCGAAATACTGCGCCAGCGCCGGAATATCCGATGTGCGGTCCCGCAGAGGAGGCAATTGCAGCGGGACCACATTCAGCCGGTAATACAAATCCTCCCGGAATTTCCCCGCCTGGATCTTCTCGATCAGGTTGGCGTTCGTCGCCGCCACAATCCGCACATCCACGCGAATCGTCTCCGAACTCCCCACCCGCTGGAATTCCCGCTCCTGCAATACGCGTAGCAGTTTCGCCTGCGTCTCCAATCCCATATCGCCGATCTCATCCAGAAACAGCGTGCTCCGGTTGGCCTGCTCGAAACGCCCCGCGCGCCCCTGCACCGCGCCCGTAAACGCCCCGCGTGTATGCCCGAATAACTCCGCCTCCAGCAGCGCCTCCGGCAATGCCGTACAGTTCACCGCCACCATCGGCAGATGCGCCCGCGGACTCGCCGCATGCAGCGCCCGCGCGGTCACCTCTTTCCCCGTGCCTGTCTCCCCATGGATCAGCACGGTCGCTTTCTTCGGCCCTATCAGCCGGATTTTGTCGGCCAGCCGTTCCATGGCAGGACTCCGGCCGATGAGAAATCGCCTCCAGCTTTCTTCGTAGGCGACGACGGTTTGTTGTACAGCCATTCCGCAACTATCTCCACTGTCACCATCGGAGGCCTGGGAATAGAAGTGAATGCAGACTTTCCCTCAGTCGTGCCCCTTCACGCCCGCCTGTTTCCCCACCACCTCGGTGTTTCCCATGGCCTGTCACACATCTGTACAAACGACTCGCGCTGCAAGCAAACCCATTACCGCAGCCGCGTCACGCAACTGTCTTAACCGGTCCACCTTAGTGCATTTTCCCTAAACTTTTCCGCGCCCCAGCCATGCCCCCAATCCCGCCGCCCCCAAACACACCACCACCGACAACATCACGTACGCCAGCGCCTTCTGCCATGCCCCCTGCCGCAGCAATCCCAGCGTCTCCAGACTGAACGAGGAAAACGTCGTGAACCCCCCACATAGCCCCACCATCACGAAAAATCGCACCGGCGGATGGTCCCCCCAATTCGACGCCAGCCCAATCACAAAGCTCCCCACCACGTTCACTGCCCATGTCCCCCACGGAAACCCCGGCCCATACATCCGCACCACTTCCGTCCCCAGCCAAAAGCGCAGCATTCCTCCCAGTGCGCTCCCAATCGCAATCCAGATGTAGAACGTCGCGTTCACGATTCGAACACCACCGCCTGGTGCCCATGCACCCGCGCCACCGTGCACACCGCGTAGTTCCCCTCCATCCGGAACGCAACCTCCTGCCCCCCAGGAGCCAGGTACACCTTGCGAGCCGGCACAGCCCGCCGCACCCGCACTTCCACATTCTCCACCAGCCCCGCTTCCTCAATAATGTCGATATCCGGAGCCCGCCGCGTCATCGGGTAATACAGCAGATGCACAATCTGCCGGAATCGCGCCGGACCACGCACCGGCTGCACCAGCAACGTCGCCTGCGCCGTCGAGGGCAGCCCCTTCGTCACCAGCGATGGCTCCGGCAACAGGCGCCGCAGCAGTTGCGCCACCACCTGCTTCTGCACGCCATACCCATCCGCCGAATACGACCGGAAAAATGGGTTGGCCACATAAATCGTCTTCTCCGTCTGCGTAATCAGAGGCTCCGTCGTCGCCCGTCCGAACGGCGTCTGCTTGTGCGAACTGAACCCCTGCGGACTGCGGTCAAAATACGGATGCCCGTATGTCGCCAGCACCTCGGTCCCTGCCTTCGCCACCACCGACGTCCCATGCTGATACAGAAAATACGGCTGCTGCTCGATCCCCGGAAAATGCTCCGGCTTCAGCAGCATGTACTCGCCCTTGAACTTCGCCGGACCCTCATACTGCACGCCCACATCCACCGCGAACCGCGACGCCTCCCGATCAAACAGACTCATGTGGCTCAGCAAAAGCGCCCCGCCCGAAGCAACATACTTCCGAACCCGCTCCACTACCGCCGGCACCGCCCGGATATCATCCGGCACAATCACCACCTTGTACTGCGCCAACTCCGATTCCGTGTCCAGAATATCGAACTGCTGGTGCAATTCCAGCAGCATGTTCGTGAACCCCTGATCCACCGGCGGCACTTTCTGCGTCGCCGTATCCGGATTCGTCGCCGCAATCGAAATCACCCCGATGTCGGCCACGCCCTTCGTCTCTTTGGCCCACGGCTCCAGCGCTTCGATCTTCGCGTACGTCTTCCCGATCCGCGCATACGTCGCCCCATCCAGCCGCCCGCGCGGATGCAGTTGATCCCCCACGCACACCTTCGCCCCGTTCGCCAGAAAATTGAGGCACTCGTAATCAAGAGCCGCCTGATTCTTCAATCCCCCAAAATCTCCCCACGATTTATGAAACCGCCCCGTCATTCCCACCAGTTCCTTCCCCAGCGTCCGCATGTAGCGCACCCGCTGATGGAAGTGCGTATAGCCCCATCCGCCCGTCGGCAGCGATTCAATCTCGATATGCGTGTAGTACGGCAGCTCATCGCGCACGCCGATCACCAGCCGGCTATTGAAAAACGTCAGCGCATTCGGCCGCTTCGCCTTCACCACGTCGAACAGCAGTTTCTCCACCCGCTTCGCCACCAGCTTGTTGTGCTTAAAAACATCCTCCGCCGACGTGGACAACCCCAGCTTGGCCCGCTCCGCCTTGCACCACTTGCAGAAGCAACCCTCCGGTGGCTGCTTCAGAATATCGAAGAACACACCCCCGATCTCATACTTCTCCACAATCTCCTTGTTCTCCGCGATCACCTGGTCCAGATACGGAGTATTCATGCACAGCCACGGCCACGCATCCGTCGGAGGCCCGCCGATATGCTGGCCATCCTTATCCACCATCAGCCATTCCGGATGCCGCCGCGATTGCAGCACGTCCCACACCAGCGAATAGTAATAATTGACCCGAATCCCCGCCGCCCGGCAGCTCTTCACCATCCCCCCGAGCATGTCGGTCTTCAGCGCCGGATGCATCGCCCCCAGCTTCGTCTCGTAATACGCATACCCGTGATGGCACTTCGCGAACACATTGATCGAGTTCACGTGCGCCGCCTGCAACGTGCGCGCAAACTCCGCCGCGTCGAAATCCGCCCCGACATCGGGGATCAGTTCACTGGTGTGAAAATCGAGGTGCACCTGCCGGAACGGCAGTTCCTTCCCATCGATATCCGCGCTCTGCAAAGCGAAAGGCGCACCCGCGCCCGTGAGAAGAAACGTCCGCCGATCCATCACCTGTCAGAATACCAACTGCTCCCCGCCTCGCGGCCCCGCCAGCTAATGAAAGGAAACAGCCGTATCCTTTAATTGGGGCTCCGCCAATTAAAGGTGAGTTTCGTTGGAGATTCAGCGAAGCAGTCCGCTGTTCCAAAGCGCTACATCCATCTCTCCCTGATCACTTCCGGCTCTTGGTTCGGGGATACGGTTCCACAGTGCCTTTTTGTCTAATCGGAGGCTTTCGTCACCGATCAACAAGCAATGTGCGTCTCGAGCATATCGACCGATACGTGGGCTCAGGAAAGGATCTGCGCTCCTTCCACCCCATCCGGTGAACTCACACTATTATCGCCACGCGCAAACCCATCCCATCCTCTCCATCGCCTCCACCGCCGGGCAACTTGGCATCAGCTTCCCAACCGCGGCTGCGGCCATCCAGCATCTTCAGCGATTGCACATTCTCCATGAGATTACAGGCAAGCCCCGCCACAGGCTCTTCGCCTACCAAGCCTACCTCGATATCCTCGCCGAAGGCACTGAGCCGCTTCGTTAACCTACGACCACCACCGCCGTTCCTTCCGCAGAAACGCCGGCACATCCAAATCATCCATCACCTTCGAAGGCTCATCCAGATGCGATGACCCATTCGCCACCGCCGCCATCGCACGCTCGTGTTCGATCTCGATCTCCGGTTCCGCCTCTGCCACTGTCTCCGGCTCCGCCACAGGCTCCTCCTCCACAGGCTCGGCCACAGGCGGCATCGCCGGCATCGCAGGCGCCGTAAAATAACTCACCCGCGAACTCTGCGGCCCCACAAACGGCGCATGTTCCACCACCGGCGGCGCGAAGCTCTCCTCCCGAATCACCGGCGCCTCCACCACGGGAGCCGCAATCACCGGCTCCGGTTCCTCCTCCCGCACAGCATCAAACCCCGTCGCGATCACAGTCACCTTCACCCGATCGCCCATCCCTTCGTCAATCGACACCCCGAAATTCAGATTCAAATCCTCGTTGTCCGCCGCCTCCTGCACCAGCATGCACGCTTCATCCACCGCATCCAACGCCATCTGGCTCGATCCCGTAATCTGAATCAGCATCCCCCGCGCCCCGCGCATCTCGCCTTCCTCCAGCATCGGGCTGTGCACCGCCGCCTGTGCCGCCTCCACCACCGCATTCTCTCCGCTCGCCGTCGCGCAGCCCACCATCGCCCGGCCCATGCCCTGCATGATCGCCCGTACATCGGCGAAGTCGCGGTTCACCATCCCCGCCGTATTCACAATCTCCGCAATCCCCGACACCGCCTGCTCCAGCACCGCATCGGCGATCTGGAAGGACTCGGTCAGCGGAGTCCCCTTCGGCGCCAGCGACTTCAGCTTCTCATTCGGCACACGCATCAGCGTGTCCACCGTCGACGCCAGTTCCTCCATTCCTTTCTCGGCAATCCGCTGCCGCCGCGTGCCTTCAAAAGCGAACGGCAGCGTCACAATTCCCACCGTCAGCGCGTTCATCTCCCGCGCCCACGACGCAATCATCGGCGCCGCGCCCGTGCCCGTGCCGCCGCCCATGCCGGCCGCCACAAACACCATCTGCGCCCCGTCGAGAATCTCCAGGATCTCCCCCGTGCTCTCCATCGCCGCTTCTTTGCCCATTGCCGGATCTGAGCCCGCGCCCAACCCTCCCGTCACGCGGTGCCCGATCAGCAATTTGTTCGGCACCGGCGATGCGTGCAGCGCCTGCTTGTCCGTATTCACGGCGTAAAACTCCACGCCCCGCAGTCCCTGCCGGAACATGCGGCCCACGGCATTGCAGCCCGCGCCGCCAACGCCGATCACCTTGATCCGCGTCCCTTCAGGAACATCGTCCTGGATGTCGAACTTCAATGCATCCATCGAAGCCGGCGGTTCCACGCGCATTGCCGCCCGCGGCGCATCAATTGCCTGCACGTCTTCCGGGATATCTCTTTCCTGGATGTCTCTCAAATCGTCAAATAGCATGGGTGTGCACCTTATTTGAATACGAAGTCCACCAGGCTCGGCACAATCCGCTTCGGCTCTTTGTGCGACTTCAGACGCGCCGAATACATCGCCAGCCCCGCCGCGCATGTCCACGCCGGCGTATCGATCTCTTCCGGCCAATCCTCCACTCCCAACACCAGTCCGTTGCGCGCCTGGCAGTTCAATACTCCCTCCGCCATATCGCACATCCCGGTCAACATGCCCCCGCCGCCGGTCAGAATCACTCCCTCCAGCAGCGATTGCTCCATTCCCGTCTTCGCCAGTTCGCCGCGCAGCATGTAGAACAATTCACCCGCTCGCGCTTCCAGAATCTCGTTCAAATGCCGCCGTGTCGCTTCCCGCGGCGCGCGTCCTTCCGGCGACGGAATCTCAATGTAGCTCGAATCCGATGTCAGCCCCAGAATCGCGCAGCCGTATTCTTCCTTCAGTTGCTGCGCATCTTCGTATACCACCTTCAGCACTTGCGACAAATCGCGCGTGAAATGATCGCCGCCCACCGGCACGCCCACCGCGCGCAGCAGCGCATCGCCGTCGTAGACCACCACACTCGCCGAATGCGCCCCAATGTCGATCAGCGCCACGCCGCGCGTCCGGTCCTCCGGCAGAATGCACGCATACGCCGCCGCCACCGGCTCCAGAATCGTCTCTTCCACCGCCAGGTGCGCCTGATGAATCGCTCCGATCAGCGCCTGGTGCTCGCGCGAACTGCACGTCACCACATACACGTTTGCTTCCAGCCGCGTGCACACAGCGCCCTTCGGATTGCGGAATCCCGCGCGCCCGTCCAGCGTGAAATCCATCGGCAGCATCTGCAAAACGTAGCGGTCGTCTTCCAGCCGCACGCGCGACGCCAGATGCACCGCGTAACTCAAATCGCCCTGTTCAATGTGCCGCGGCCTTCCGAACTCGTACACGCCCCGGCTCGCGAAGCCCTGCACGCTCGTCCCGCCGATGCCCGCCACCGCCGATTCCACGCTCACCCGCGCCATCCGTTCCGCATCGCGTACCGCGTATTGCACGCTCTCGGCAATCGCCCCCGAATCGGCCACGCGTCCCTTGACCCAGCCTTTTCCCGGAGCCTGTCCATACCCCAGAAACTTCACATGCCCGTGGTCCAGCGAGAGGATCACGCACCGTGTCCACGCGCTGCCCACATCCAGCCCAACGGCCAGTTGCGATCGCAGATTAGTCGCCATTGGTTCCTCCTTCCACCGCCGTGATGCGCCCGTCGATCCGCAAATCGAACGTCCGCGCCTCCGGCCTCTGCTGCCGGATCCGCTCCTGGTGATTCAGGAAATTCTGCAGCCGCCGGCGGAAGTTCTTGTTCCCCATCCGCAGCGTCACCGCATTCGAATCCACCTGCAACGTCGCCTGCAGGTTGCCCGGATCGCGTACGTCAATTTCCGCCAGCTTCGATCGCAGCGGTCCCAAATCGTTCAACATCGCCACCGCGTGTTGCACACGCATCTGCCGCGATTCCCGTGCTTCATTCGTGCTGAATCCCGTCAACACCGGAAACTTGTCCACCTTCTCCCCGCGCGGAATCGGCAGCAGCACGCCATCCACATCAATCATCTGGAACGAAGGCGCCGCATCCCGTACGTTGACCTGCGCCACCGCCACCGGTTCACGCTCCACAATCCGCACATGCAGCTGATTGGGCCAGCGTCGTGAAACCGTGGCGTCCTTGACCCAAGCCACCTTCAACAGCGCCTCGCGCCGCGCATTCACCGACAGCAGATACAGGCTGCGCCCGAAATCGTCCTCGAATACCCGCAGGATCTCCGGTTGCGATGCCCGCTGCAGCCCCCCCAGATTCAGATTCTCCGGCATCTTGCCAAACTCCGGACTCCCCGCCAGATGGAACCGCTGATCATTGATCAAGAACGATTCCACGCGGTGAAACGCGGCCACCACCAGAAACGCCGCCCCCAGTGCGAACACCGGAATCGACCAATACAACAAATTGATCCTCCGGCGTTTCGGCACTGCTTCCTCCTTCTTTGCCGTGCGCGTGGCGCGCCGCGGCGCTCGCTCCCCAGCCGGAGCCTTCTCCTCCTGTTGTGCTTCCAGCAGCGGAAGCTCTTCCTCCACAATCCGTCGAGCCATGTTAACTCCTGACTCCTTCTCTGGCGCGTAATGCCTCCAGAATCCTGTCCCCTGCTTGCGAAACGCTCCCCGCTCCCAGTGTGATGATGGCATCCCCAGGCTGCGCCATCGCCGCTACCTGCGCGATACCATCTTCCATGCTCGGGGCATATTCCACGGATCGATGCCCGTATTCCCGCAGCTTCTCCAACAGATGCTGCGAATCCACTCCCGCGATCGGCGGCTCCGAGGCCGCGTAAATATCCAGCAACACCACGCGGTCGGCCTGATGAAACGCCCGCGCGAATTCATCCATCAAAGCTTCTGTCCGCGTGTAGCGGTGCGGTTGAAACAGCACCAGCACGCGCTCAAACGGGCACGTCCGCGCCGTCGCCAGCGTCGCCCGGATCTCTGTCGGATGATGCCCGTAATCGTCAATTACCGTGATCCCATCCGCAACGCCGCGAATCTGGAAGCGCCGGTCCACGCCGCTGAAGCTCTCCAGCCCGGCCCGGATCTTCTCGAGTGGCACCTCCAACTCCAGCCCCACTGCCACCGCCGCCGTCGCATTCAATACGTTATGCGGACCCGGCACCCCCACCCGGAACGTTCCTAATTCCTTGCCCCGCAGCCGCAACGAAAATTCGCTCGACACCGGCCCGCTCGACGACCCCGTAATAAACAGGTCTGCCTGCGGATTCACGCCATACGTCACCGTCCGCCGCGTCACCCGCGGCAAGATGCTCTGCACGTTTTCATCGTCCAGGCACAGAATCGACGTCCCGTAGAACGGTACCTTGTTCACGAACTCCACAAACGCCTGCAGTATCTCATCGAGCGAATGATAGTGGTCCAGATGCTCCCGGTCGATGTTCGTCACCACGGCAATAATCGGAGCCAGCTTCAAAAACGAACCATCGCTTTCGTCGGATTCCACCAGCAGAAAATCGCTCTTGCCGACACGCGCGTTCGATCCGCCCATGCCCTTCACGCGGCCGCCCACCACCACCGTCGGATCCAGGCCGGCCACGCTCAGCAGCGATGCCAGAATCGAAGTGGTCGTCGTCTTCCCATGGCTCCCGCCCACCGCGATGCCGTACTTCAGGCGCATCAGTTCGGCCAGCAGTTCGCCCCGCGGAATCACCGGAATCTGCAGCCGTTTGGCCGCCACCAACTCCGGATTCGCCGGATCGATCGCCGAGCTCACCACCAGCGCCTTCGCTCCCGCCACGTGCTCCCCGTCATGGCCTTGCCAGATCTGCGCCCCCAACCCGCTCAGCCGCTCCGTGATCGGGCTCAGCTTCGCGTCCGATCCCGTGATCTCGTAGCCCATGTTCAGCAACACCTCGGCGATGCCGCTCATGCCGATGCCGCCGATCCCGGTGAAGTGAAAACGTTGGGGTTTAAAAAACATTTTGAACTCTAATTGTTTCGGCTCCCGCGCATCCTGTCAACTGGCTTTCCAGCCCAGCGCGAGCGCCGCCTCCTCCTCTAAAATTTCCACCGTGCGCTTGGCCGCCTGCGGCGCCGCGAAGCGCCTCGCCGCCGTTCCCATCTCCAGCAAAACACCCGGTTCCCGCGCAAAATCCCGGATCGTGTGAAACAGCTCTTCCCCCGTCAATTCCCGGTCCAGAATCAGCCGCGAAGCGCCCGCTTTCGCCATCGCCTCCGCGTTCTTCAGTTGATGCTGGTCCGCCGCGTAGGGGAAGGGAACCAGGATCGACGGCTTGCCCGCCGCCGCCAGTTCCGCCACTGCTCCCGCCCCGGACCGGCACACCACCAGATCGCACGCCGCGAATGCCTGCGGCATGTTGTCCACGAACGGCACCACTTCTCCCTGCGCGCCGCTCGCCGCGAACGCTTCCGTCATCGCCTCGAAATCCTGCGACCCCGATTGGTGAATCCACCGTACGTGCACGTTGTCCTTCAGAAACAGCCCCCAACTCGCCCGCCCCGCTTCATTCAATCGCCGCGATCCCCGGCTCCCGCCCGTCACCAGCACCGTCAACTCCGCCGATGGCGGCTTCGGCTGGATCTCGAAAAATTCACTGCGCACGGGCAAGCCCGTCATCACCACTTTCCGCGCCGGGAAAAACTTCTTCGCCTCCTCGAAACTCAACAGCGCACGGCTCGCCAGCTTGCCCGCATACCGGTTCGCCATCCCCGGCATCGCATTCGGCTCCATCAGTACAATCGGGCAGCGCGCCAGCCAAGCCGCAATCGTCGCCGGCCCCGCCACGTATCCCCCCATGCTGAACACTGCCGCCGGTTGGTGCCTCTTCAGAATCCGCCACGCCTTCCACACCGCCAGCGGCAATTGCGCCATCGTCCGCAACGTCTGCCGCCAGCCCACCCGCTTCAGCCCGCCGATCTCCACATACTCAATCGGAAAACTCTCCCGCGGCACCAGCTTGCTCTCCATCCCTTCTTTCGTGCCCACGAAGAACGGCTGATGCCCCCGCCGCCGCAACTCGCGCGCCACCGCGATCGCCGGTATTACGTGCCCGCCCGTGCCGCCGCCCGTCAACAGAAACGGAAGCTTGTGCACACCGCCGCCCGGCGCAGGCATGGCCTTCGCTTTCTTGTAAGACTGGCGGATGCGCACCTTCATCGTTTACCCCGCATGGTCGCTCACGCTCATCAACACGCCCAGCGATATCAGTGAGCTCAGCAGCGAACTTCCTCCATAGCTGATCAACGGCAGCGGAAAGCCCTTCGTCGGAGCCATATCCAGCACCACCGTCATATTGATCAACGCCTGCGACACCACGGCCACCGTCACACCCAACGCCAGATACCGCCCAAAATCATCGGGCACGGTCCAATACAACTGCAGCCCGCGCCAGAGAATCACCAGGTAGCCGATCAGGACGCACGTCGCCCCCCACAGTCCCAGTTCCTCCCCAATCACCGCGAAAATGAAATCGTTGTGCGCCTCCGGCAGGAACATCAGCTTCTGCTTGCTTTCCATCAAGCCCTTGCCCAACGCACCGCCCGTCGCCACCGCGATCTTCGATTGCCGCGCCTGATAGCTCGCATCGCGCGTTGTAATCGAACGGCTCGCCCAGTTCTTGATTCGCTCGTTCGGATCCAACCGGTCCAGCAGCTTGTACTCCGGATCCATGTATCCGATGATCCGGTGTACCCGGTACGGCTTCGATAGAATCGCCACCGGCAACATCACTGCGCACGCCGCCATCGCGAAGAAGAAGTATCGCCGGTCCAGCCCCGCCACATAAAACACCGCGGCCGCCGTGAATATCAGTACGGCCGCCGTGCCCAGATCCGCCACAACCACGCTCGCCGCCAGCACTCCCAGCGCCAGCGCCGCCGGAAACAGCGTGTACCGTGCGTTGATCGCATGCGCCCGCTTCGTCACAAACCATGCCAGAAACACCACCAGCGCCGGCTTGGCGAACTCCGAAGGTTGCAGCCGCGCCCACTGGTATCCCAGCCA
>CALFYN010001166.1 GCA_937952345.1 uncultured Acidobacteriota bacterium | reverse complement strand
TTCCCCACCGTCTTCCCATCCATCCACATCCCCGCCCGATACGCCTTCCTCTCCGCATCGTAATGATGGTTCAGAAATGCGTCCAGCAACGCAACGGCATGATCGCGCAACTCGGCTTCCTCCGGCATCAGGCGCCACGCCTGCAACAGCCAGTACGCCAGGTACACGGTCCCCACCGAGCTTTGCGAGGACGTAGGCCGCGGATCCCCTATGCAACCCTGCGTCAGATTCGTCTTTGCATTGCGATGACGCCAGTACAGCGAACCCGTGCCCAGCGCCCAATCGCGCCACGTCTTCTCACGCGTCTTGCTGTACAGGAACGCGAACGAGTAGGCATACAACCCCGTGTGCTTGATCCACGGCTGCCCACCCGCCGGTTGCCACTCCGCCCGGTCCCAATAGGCGTGCCGGTTGAACAGCGCCAAAGGATTGTTCTCGTTGTAGTGATAGCGGATGCCAGAGATGGCCTTCGCCGTGGCCTCGGGGTTCTCGCGCCACAGCAGATCCCACGGCGGAGTCCATTCGATCAGCTCATGGGAGCGCCGCTCAGCCGCCACCTTGTCGCGGAAGAAATCGTAATAAAGGTGCTCGCCCCAACCCAGCAGCCCCGTCGACGGGTTCTGCGCCAATTTCAGAAACGAAGCGGCATACTCCCGCGCCGCACGGCTGTATTTCTCCTTACCGGTCCAGCCGCTCAACGCGTGAAACAGCCGCAGGCTGACGGCATCGTGGTACAGATTGCAACCGCCTAATGCCCGATCGCCGGGACGCACTCCCTCGGGGGGCGGTACGCCATCCTTCGGTACTCTGAAATCATTCGTGTCGATGACGCCTGCCCACAACGGAGTGGACACCTTCCCGTAGTTGTCCTTCCCACGGGCTAGGATCGTGTCCGCGAAAATCTGCGCAATCGTTTCTGGCGGCGTCTGCGCGCACAGCACTCCACCGATCAACAGCAACAGTGCGAGCGCATTCACGAACGCTATTATGTGCTTGCTGGCTCCGTAACGCAATGCTGCTGGAATGCCTCCATCAGCCGTTGCGCAATCTGCGGCGCTTCGCTCGATTCAATGTCGCGGCGATGGAGCACAAACACAGGCTCCCCATTCCGGAACAACGCCATGGAAGGCGAAGAGGGAGGAATCGCGGCCAGCTTGCCCGAGCGCAAGTGTGCCACGGCCTCCACATCGGCACCCGCGAAAACCGTTACCGCTTTGTCCGGCCTGACGGCATGCTGCAAGGCCATGCCCACTGCCGGACGAGCCTTCCCCGCCGCGCAGCCGCATACGGAATTGATTACCAGCAGCACATTGCCGCTCTCCGGGCTCAGCGCCGCGTCCACGGCCTCCGGAGTGCGCGCCTCTTCTACGCCGTATTGCGTCAGATCCCGGCGCATCGGAATCACAAGTTGTTCAGGATATCGGTGCATATTGAATCTGTACTTATTATTATGGATTCGATTCGCCGCCGTCAAACACACGACGCCCAGTATTCCAGAGAATGTCCTCTTTGGCCTCCCGGCTTATGTCCAGCGAGAGAATCTTGTACAATTCCGTCTCCAGTGATTCCGGCAGGTCGGCTCCGGCCATCAGTCGCGATGCCGGAACATGTTGGAGAATCTCCAGCACATGGTGCGGCATGAGACTCGATAGCTCAATCACGACGTTGGGGCAAACCGAAGCGGCGACAATCGACTCCAGCATGTACACGCTGCCGCCAGAGTGTCCCAGCACGATCGTCAAATCGGGGAACTTGCGCGCGGGAGCGATGAAAAGCGAAGGCAGTGAGAACGGCACGCCCGTGCCCGTGTGCGCCACCACCGGAAGCCGGAATTCCGCCGCCATCCCGAAGAAAGATTCCGCGCGCCCGGAAAGCGGATTCAGCGGCTGATACTGCGGTTGCAACTTCAACGCCCTAAGCCCAAGTACTTCGACGCAGCGCAATAACTCCCCGCGAAACGCATCCGTGGAAAGGAACGGATCGATGCACGCCGCGCCCGTGAAGCGATCGCCGCGTGCGCGGACGGCGGCCCCGATCAGATCGTGCTCGCGCCGCATATCTTCCACAACAGGGAAGGGAATCAGCAAGGCTCTGTCCACGCCAACCCTGTCCATTGCCCGCAGCAGCAGATCCGTGTCATGGATGCGCCCGGAATGCTTGGCGGTGCCCAGATGGGCGTGCGTGTCATAGAGCCGCAAGCCATCTTTCATTACGGCAGTTCCTCGATCGCGCGCAGAATCAGTCCGCCGATCTCGCTCGTGGACTTGGTTCCCCCGATATCCGGCGTGGCATTGCCGGCATCCGCCATCACCTTGCTGACGGCGGCGCGAATATCATTGGCGGCCGCTGTCTGCTGCTCGCCTCCGAACCAGTCCAGCATCATCGCCGCCGACAGGATCGTCGCCACCGGGTTCGCGATGCCTTTTCCCGCAATGTCCGGCGCCGATCCATGCGAGGGCTGAAACACGGCATGCTTGGTTCCAATATCGGCCGACGGAGCCATCCCCATCCCGCCTACCAACCCCGCGCCCAAATCGCTCAGAATATCGCCGAACAGGTTTTCCATCACCAGGACATCGAAGCGATGCGGGTTCTTCACCAGAAACAACGCCGCCGCATCGACATACACCATGTCTGTCTGAACTTCCGGGAACTCTCTGGCTACCGACTGAAATATTGAGCGGAAGAACGCCATTGTCGGTAGCACGTTCGCCTTGTCCACAAGCGTGACGTGCTTGCGGCGTTTGGATGCCAGTAGAAAGGCCTCCCGGCAGATCCTTTCCGTGGCATGCCGGGTCACCAGCAGTGTGTCCCTTACTTCCGAGGCGGAAAGATCCGCGGGGATCTTGCGGCTGGCAAACATGCCTTCTGTGTTCTCGCGGAAGAGTACGAAATCGATCTCCCCTTCCTTGTACCGCTTCAGCGGCGAATGCGCTTCGTTGTAAAGGTAGATGGGCCGTATCCCGGAGAACAGGTCCAGTTGCTCCCGCAGGTCGATCTGCGGCGCCATCTCCGTGCCGGAAGGCCAGCGCACATTCGGCAGCCCCATTGCCCCCAGAAGTGTAGCGTCTGCATTCGCGCACCCTTCCAGAGTCTTGTCCGGAAGCGGCGTGCCACTACGCAGATATTCCGCTGCTCCCGCTGCGTACGGCGAGAACTCGAACTGAAATCCGCCACGCCGTTTCGCGGCTGCCTCCGCGGCTCCAATAGCCGGTCGGACGACCTCAGGGCCAATACCGTCACCCTCTAGTACTGCGATTTTATAAGTCTGCATGATCGTGGGGAAATTTACCTGTTGGCGTACGGATCGGAAGCTCTTTATCCGGTTCGACAGAATGAGGATTCGTGGCAAGAAAGCCCGAAATTGGCTCCGGTAGTCTGTTTCTGTCCGATCCGCCGGTTCCTCCGCATCATATCATCCCGGCAAGCCTACATGCCTTCCAATTGCCTGCGGCTACACTCTCTGAACCGCCCATCTCCGCGCCCTTCGCGCTTTACTTGCAACTACATAAGGTGCTACCCTAAAGAACTTATAATGCGCACAGTAGACCTCATCTACCGCAAGCGCGAGGGTGAAGAACTCTCGCCCGAGGAGATCGTTTTTCTCGTCAATGGCTATACACGCGGGGAGATTCCGGATTATCAAATCTCAGCGTTCTTGATGGCTGTATGCTGGCAAGGCATGACGGACCGCGAAGTCTCCGCCTTGACGGAATGCATGCTGCATTCGGGCGAGCAGGTGGATCTCTCCGCCGTACCCGGAGTAAAGGTCGATAAGCATTCCACTGGCGGCGTAGGCGACAAGACGAGCCTCATCGCAGCTCCTTTGGCGGCCTCCGCCGGGGTCGTCGTGCCGATGATCTCCGGCCGCGGCTTGGGTCACACGGGCGGCACGTTAGACAAGCTTGAGTCCATCCCGGGGTTTCGCACCTCCCTCTCGGTAGGCGAGTTTCAGGCGCAACTGCAGCAGCATGGGTTGGCTTTCATCGGGCAAAGCGAGCAAATCGCCCCGGCTGACGGACGCCTCTACTCCTTGCGTGACGCGACGGCCACGGTCGAATCCATCCCGCTCATCGCCTCTTCCATCATGTCGAAGAAACTGGCGGCGGGTCTCGATTCCATTGTGCTGGATGTCAAAGTCGGCTCCGGCGCATTCATGAAGAAACAGATCGACGCGCGCCGCCTCGCCCAGATGATGGTGGGCATCGGACGCCGTATGGACAAGCGCGTGATGGCCCTCATCACGGACATGAACCAGCCGCTTGGTTTCGCCATCGGCAATGCCCTCGAAATCATGGAAGTTTCGCAGACGCTGCAAAACGCCGGCCCCGTGGACCTGACGCGGCTTTCGCTGGAACTCGCCGCCCGCATGATTCA
>CALFYN010001165.1 GCA_937952345.1 uncultured Acidobacteriota bacterium | reverse complement strand
GACGGAGTCACCGTCGTCACATCCGCATTCTCCGGATGCCGCAACTCCAGATTCTCCAATCTCTCTCCGCCCGACACCCGCTGCTCCACAGCCATCGCCTGCGCATGCGGAGAACCAAACGCCGGCGCTTGCCATGGATGACTCCCCCGGTGCGTCTGTTCCTCCAATTCGTGGATCAGCGCCGACGCCGCCATCATATCCGGCATCCGCGCCAGATCCTGCACATCCAGCCGCCGCAAGCGAAACCCTCCCACCATCGTTTGATGATCCCCCGATACCAACTCCATCGTCGCCGTTCGACTCCCATCCTCCGCCAGTCGCACCAACTCGTCCCGAAACCGCCGCTTCCATACCTCCGAAGCCGCCGTACTCCCCGGCGCCGCCGCATTCGTCTCAACCCGAGCTTCCCCCACCAACTCCCGCACATGCGTTGAACCAAACGGAAAAGCAATCCCCGGCGTCACTTCCACATACTCCAGCCGAGGCATCGGCTCCAAATGAAACCGCGTCCCCGCCGGCAGTAATCGATTCACAAGATCAACGAACTGGTGCCCCAATTCGTCGTTAAACCGCATCACACGAATTTGGATCATAAGTACAGTCCTCTGCGCCAAACCTAGCGCCACCCATCCTCCACGTCAAGGTGGGGCGGTTCCCCTGAACCGCGGCCAGCCCCCTGGCTGGCCCTCTGCGTTCCTGCTTACAAGCCTTCGATCCCCTCCCCGGCCTCTTCCAGACCAAAGGTTGCGAAGTGTCGGAAGGCACATCCCACATCATCGGCAATGACTGATCCTGCATCTGCGATTAACGCAAGCGGACTCTTCCCCCTCGGCCTCCTCGCACCGCCATGAACGACACTCGTATCACCTCTCCACCAACGAAATCCAAGCGCTCGCCACTCCTCCCGGATTCGGCAAACCGCACCCCATCAGCGAATCCCCATACAAGTTCCCCTCCGCCGGAATCCGTATCGTGACTTGGTAGTACCCTGCAAACCCCGGCGCCAGCCCCGCAAACAATACCTCCGCCGGATGCCGCAAGGCGCCGCTATCCCTCGGCACAAAAAAGCAAGAAAGCGGCAACCGCAGCCGCGCCGGAGGATGCGATGGCGCAGGCGCACCCGTCTCCACCGCCGGTTCCACCGGACCCAATCCCGTCATGTAGAGATGGATCAGTTCCCCAGGCCGCGCCCGGTTGTCGCCGGTCACCAGCCCGCTGAAGTCCTCGTGCGCGGCAAGCGCGTTGGGCAGGCCGACAGGCGATTGTCGGTACGCCTCCCCCAGCAGTTCAAACTGTGGGAAGGCATCCCGCGGAATCTCCATCTCCACAGGCTCGGTCTCAAATACCGCATTCGCTTCCGTCACTGCTTCCAGTCGATGTTTCCCCGCCGTCACCTCCCACGGAATCTGGAACACAACCCTCGTCGGAGCCACCGTTTGCAGCGGCAAGGGTCGTCCGTCCAGCAGCAGTTCCAGCCCGTTCAAAGCCCGCGGCAGTGGAGGCGCCGCCGATTCCACTGCATCGGCAAATCCACTTCCGGTGATCGTGAACGCCGACCCCGGAATCGCGCGGGCTGTGCTGCCTGCCGGTGCAGTCACCTCCATGCTCCGGCCCACAATCTGCTCCATAGCCCCCGACTCTACCTCCAGCCGCAGCAACCGCCCCGCCCCCGAAACCGCATACGCCACCTTCCCGTCTCCGGAAAGCACCATGCTGCTGATTCCCGACAAATCTTGCGTCAGTTTCCGAAGCCCTGTCCCGTCCCCATGGATGACGTACATCTGCGCCAGGCCAGCCGCTTCGGCGCTCCCCAGAAAAACCGCCACACGCCCGTCATTGCTCAAGCAGGGCTGCATGGGCATGGCCGAAGTGGCCAAAGCCCGCCCGGCGCCCGTGGCAACGTCCACCAGAACAAGGCGGCGTCCCGCACTTCCTTCCGCAGCCGCTTCGTAAACGATGGCTGTCCCGTCATCGTCAATGACAGCTTCCAAAGGCCGTTCCGGTAAAGGCAGCGATGTTGAACCGTCAAACCGCACCAGCCGCAGTTCACTCGGCTTGAGCAGGAGCGCCGTGCCGCCAGAAGTCACCCGCCGGCGGCCATATCTCGTCGGAGTGTACGTGCTCTCTATCCACTCCAGCCGCTCATTGCTGCTCAGATCCAGCAGCACAATGCGGGGCGTAAGCGATCCATCTGTCAGCACCACCCCAAATCGCCCGTTCCGGCTCAGATGCATCGCACCAGTAAACTCTCGATCCCCAATATCGGTCCGGAATTTCGGCACCGGAATACACCCGCTGCCGCCATAGCAGTCCCGCCGGGCAACCACCCCAACAACCGACCCATCCCCATTGAGCGAAGCCCCCTCGACCGAATAATAGGTGCTCACCGGCCACGCGGATTCCGGAACACTCAACGATCGCTTCTCACGCTCCGTATGCAGCCGCACACCCCCACCATCGGCGACGAAAAGCTTCGCATGAGTAAGTTGCTCAGTGCCGCGCATCCGCAGCGACGAGGAAAAGTAGACAACGGACCCATCGTCATTCGTAACCAGATTGTGGAATTGCCCGGACACCGGCGCACAAACCACCACCAGGCCGGCTACTGCCGCCACTCCTGGCAACCTTCTCTTGTTCATTCCGAATGTATTGACCCCCACACCCCGGCGTTCACCTACACCAACCCCACGCAGCTTTTGACGGGTTTCCACCACCATTCTCCACGTGTATAGTTGATGACGACCCGAACCTCCCGCACCAGCAACCGCCGGACACCAAACGGCTTCACCCTCATCGAACTCCTGGTCGTAATCGCGATCATCGCTACTCTAATCAGCCTCCTGCTTCCCGCCGTGCAGGCCGTGCGTGAGCAAGCCAACTACATGTCCGCGCACCTAACGCTCCATCAGATGGCAGCCGCTGTGCAAACCAAATGGAATCAGTCCAGGACACTACCGGCGAGCCTCGGCGAACTGCTCCCCGCACTCAACATGACCCGCCCCGCCAAAGACGGCTATGTCTACACGCAGGTCGCTGTCACCGCCACTCGTTTCACCGTGGACGCCATTCCTTCGGCGGGCCTCACGGCCTCCCAGCGGGGGCGTTTGGAAGCGAAAGTCGTGCTGGGAACACTCAGTATTCAGGTTTCGTTCACGCCCATCCCCGAAGCGGATGCCAGACGCAACCAGGCATTCCAAAACATGCTCTCGGAGGGTGCCAGGGCCGTCAGCACTCTGATGGGAATTCTTCCCGTCAACGAACAGGAAAGGGTGCTGCAATCCGTCCGTCAATCTGTCGATTCTCCCGGCACGGCGCAGGATGTGTTTTCCCGCTTGCGCGGCAAGGATCAGCGCGTGACCCTCGGCTCCATCGCCGAATATCTCAACTCAGGCGGAAACTACACCTTCGCGGACGGATCCGTGCGCTTCATTCTCGCCAACTTCTGGAAGGCGGTCGAGCGCGAGATGCATCTGGGAGAAAACGATGAGAACTGGCTCCGATTCGGCATTGCGCAGCTCCCCACCGTAGAATCCGGCTCCCAGTTGTTCCACTTCGACCTGGATCTGCTCGTCGAGCACCCAAAGCCCAACTAAGTTCGCGAGTCACACCGCAAGAAAATATTTTTGCACTCCCCAACCCATTGAACCCGCGCGCCTTGCCACCGCGCCACGCCATTTCCGGATATTCCCAAAAAACTCCCCCATATTATCCTGAAATCGCCATGAAGCTCTTTACCCCATCCCAAATCACGGTCCTCCAGGCCCTCGCCGCAGGCGCCACCGTTACGGCCGCTGCCCAGCTCGCCAACGTCTCCCGCCCCACCGTTTACGCCTGGTCCGATAACCCCGCTTTCCAGCAAGCCCTCGCCTTCGCCGAACAGGAACATGCCCTCACCATCCGCGACCGCATGCAGTCCCTCCGCGCCAAGGCCCTCGATAAACTCGAACAAGTTCTCGATAACCCCAAATCTTCCCCCTCCGTCCTGCTCCGCGCCGCCGTCCTCTTACTCACCAACAAGAAATGGAGCCTCCCCGCCGCCGACGTCGAAGATTGCGCCGCCGCCATCAACCATGCCGCCGACCGCGTCGAAGCCGACCCCGAAATCATGCAAAACGAAGAAGCCTACGAACGCCAGTTGACAGATCTTTACACAAAATCGCAAACCGAACCCGCCCCGCCCCAAACCCCACGCAACGCCAAATGCCCCTGCGGCAGCGGCGAAAAATTCAAGCGCTGCTGCGGCAAGGACGCCCCTCCCGTCCTTCATAACAACGCCGCTTGACAGAATTTGACACGTTTCTCACCACCTCAGGAGGTAACCACGCAAACACTGCGTATCCATCCTGTGGTATCGTTTCTCCATTATTGCCCCTACA
>CALFYN010001164.1 GCA_937952345.1 uncultured Acidobacteriota bacterium | reverse complement strand
CTCTACGGTATGCGCGGCAATCTGCTGCTTGGAGACCCGCTCGAAGAAGGAACCGAGGCCGCCATGTCCTTTGAAGGCTCCCTGGTCACCAGGACCGCCGATGGAATCAGAATCGGCGGACGCGTTCTGCGCGAGGCGGGCCTCCTCACCTGCGGTGCGAACTGCCTGGCGTGGCTCTCCGGCCGGTTCATTGTGTCGCAAGGCAACCGCTTCCTCCTGGCCTCGCGCACGCCCGAAGGCTGGGAGCGCGTGGAATTCGACGGGCGTACCCTGCAAGCGCTGCATCGCGACCCCATTGATGCCGATGTTGCCGCCATCGACTCCCATGGCCGCCTCTGGACCGCGTCCGGCGCCAACCTCTCCTGCGGCGAGCGCACTTGGGAAATGGAAGCGCCCGTATCCACTCTGCTCGCCCTGAACGAAGGCTGGATGCTCATACGCGCCGGGGAGCGCCTCTACGGGGCGCAATGCCGCGCTCCCGATCTCACACTCGTCCCGGAGCCCGCCCCATGAAGCGCCTCGGTATACTGCTGCTCTGCACTCTCCCCGCCGCCGCACAACTCGAAGTGTTCACCGTGCACGGCACCGAAGAGCGTCCTGTTTCCGGCCTCGTCGCCATGGGCGAAACGGCCACCGGCGAACCGCTCCAGTCCGTCATCCGCGTCCGTAACGCCAGCGACCTGCTGGCCACCATCACCACCCTCTCCGTCACCGGCGCCGGATTCACCCTCGAATCGGCCCCCAGCCTTCCCAAATCCATCCTCGGCAAGTTCAGCATCGATTTCTACGTCCGCTTCCGTTCCGCCACTCCTGTCGCCGACGCGCGCGCCAATCTGCGCATCAACTCACTCACCGTCACATTCTCCGCCGCCGCCGTGGCTGCCCCCACACTCTACCTGCTGGAATCCGACGGAACGCGCACCTTGCGCACGGCCGGAGTCCCTTCCGTCTTCTCCAACACCGAACGCGGCCTGCGTTCCTCGCGCACGTTCCTCCTCGAAAACCCGCACGACAGCCCGGTCCGTGCCGGAGACATCTCCGTCGCCGGCGACTCCTTCGTCTGGAACGAACTGCTCACCGGACCCATGGACCTTCCCCCTCGGTCCTCGCGGCGTCTCGAAATCACCTTCCAGCCCACCACCAGCGGACTGAAAACCGGAACCCTCGCCATCGACAACCGCCGCTATCCGCTCGAAGGCGTTGCGCTCGAACCCACGCCGCCGAAGCCGTCGCTCTCCGTCAGCGAAGAAACCTTGAAGAGCGGCAAACAGGTCCGCGTCGCTGTACGCCTCAGTGACGTTTCCCGAGCCAACGCCACCGGCCGCCTCCGCGTCGACTTCACACCATCGGTCACCGGCCCCGACGACCCCGGCATACTATTCCCCGCAACCAACAGCCGGACCATTCCCTTTCTGGTGCGCGACGGCGAACCCGTGGGCCTGTTTTCCGGTTCCCGCGATACCATTCTGCAGACCGGCACCACCGCCGGCAGACTGCGTCTGATTGCTGAGGTCGGCGGTTTTCTCACTGAAGCAGAATTCGTCATCGACCCCGCGCCCGTCGTGGCCGAAACCGTCACCGTCAAGCGCGGCATCGAGATCATGGAGGTGACTGTAAAAGGCTTCGACAACTCGCGAACCCCGGAGCAGGTGTCCTTCCGCTTCTTCAATCGCGACGGCGTCGAAGTGCCGCCCGGCGTGCTGACATCCCTCATCGCTGAGAAATTCCGCACGTATTACGAAACCACCACCGTGGGAGGCATGTTCCAGATGCTGGCCGTCTTTCCCGCCTCTACCACCACCATCTCCATTGCCGCCGCCGAAATCGAGTTCCGTAACCGCTACGGCATCTCCCGCACCGAGCGTTTGACCTTCTAAGCGGCTGCCATCCAGGTACGGTCACACAATTCCCTCGTAATGTGAAAGTTTTTTGGAAAAATTTATTTCTTTTATTTCCAATTACTTCGCCAGCCTTGTCCTCACGCCCGCCCGCGGCGGCGCTGGTTTTCGGCGCTGGTCCCCATCCAGCCCGGCCTACACTCAAATCGCGAGCAGAGGCTTGCGAAAACCGATGAGGAACACCAACATCAACTACACCACTCCCATCCGGGCCACCAGAAAGCCCGCCCCGGATCCCTTGAATCTTCTCCCGATGCTATCGGAGCGGATCGTCGGGCAGAACAGCTCGATTGAATCGATCGTTCCCTACGTCTACATGTACAACGCCGGCCTTGCCCCGGAAGGCCGTCCCGTCGGCGTCTTCCTCCTGCTCGGCCCCACCGGCACCGGCAAAACGAAAACAGTGGAAGCCCTCGCCGAAGCCGTTCACGGCAACCAGAAAAACGTCCTCCGCATCGATTGCGGCGAATTCCAGCTCGAACACGAGGTCGCCAAACTCATCGGAGCCCCTCCCGGATATCTCGGCCACCGTGAAACCACGCCACTGCTGACCCAGCAGAAACTCAA
>CALFYN010001163.1 GCA_937952345.1 uncultured Acidobacteriota bacterium | reverse complement strand
CCGCAATCCACTCCCGTACTTCCCCCACGCTCGTGCACATCGCAAACAACCCGCGCGACTCCTCCCCGCGCATTCCCTCCCGCCCGCGAAAAAACTCCGCCGGCATCGCCCGAGGCTCATTCATGTACAGGTACACCTTCACCCCATGCTTGCCCGCCCGTGCGCACAATGCCCGCAGATTCCGCAATCGCGTCTCCCACCCCTCGCCAAACTCCGGAAACGTCTTCGAAGGAGCCAGAGTATTCAAAACCCCCTGCAGCCACACCCCATCCAGCCCGCATTCCCCCAATTTCTCCAGATACCCCTCCGGAAACGGATCCACTGAAGGATCAATCAGCGGATCCCCGTACAGCGCGAAATACGAATAGCAAAATCGAGGCGACCACAACGTTTTCCCCGCACGCCGCCGCGAGGCCGCACCCGACACCCGGCTCAACTCTTCCACAAACCGGAACGCCGGCTCCCCCGCAGCATGCAGCCGTTTTCCAAGCTCCCGCCCCAGCACGCCCCGAATCTCCGCCGCCCGCCGCTTCTCCTCCGCCGTCGGCGTCGTATACCGCAACCGCTCGCACACCGGCTTGTTATACCCCAGTTTCACGATCAAAAAATCGTCTTCTTTGAGCGTAAAGGCAAACCGTTTCCGGTCCCACCCCAGCAATTCCACCAATTGTTCTTCCGGCAGCAAATGCCAGTTCTGCCGGATCACGGTAATATAGATCCGCCGCAGTTGATCCTCGCTCAGCCGCACTTTCTTCGGCAGCCCCATCGACCGCCCCAGTGCCTCCACCTCCCGCACGCCGGTCCCCAGCACCGCAGCCATCCGCTCCAGATTCGCCAACTCCCAATTCCGCCACACAAAGCAATACTGCCGGGAAGGGAAGTGCCCCTCCTCAATCGCCCGCGACTCCACCACCGTCTGTCCCACGGCAGGCAGCACACCCGCCAATCCAAGAAACGAACGCCGATCCATACCCCGCAGTCTACACCCTACAAGAAAAGCAATTGCAGACCCATGCGTATGGCATGGGTATGGCATGGGCCAGGAGCGCGGCGACGCCTGCCTGGCGGCGTTTGCCATGGGATACGGAATGGCGTTTGGCGACGTTCGATTGGGGTTCCCGCCCTGCTGGATCGCGGGTCGCTATATCTAGCGCATGCGGCGCGACCGGCGCCACGTCAAACCGAGCAACAAGCCCATCGCGGTGATCGTCATGGAGGCAGGTTCAGGAACCGCTGGCTCGTCAATTGGCCCATCGAGTGCTACCAAGTCCCAGGCCAGTTGGGGATAGAAGCTCGATGCCGAGCGGTGTACCAACCGGATTTCCAGATTTCGGCCCGGAGCAACGACTGCCGGTGCCTGATAGGTAAGGCTGATTTGCCGAAATGTTCCCTGATCCGCCAGCGTAGTCTCACCGGAGACCTCGTTGAGGAAGACGCCGCCAGCCCAAAGTTGCAGTGCATAGAGATGCCCGGCGATACCGTTGTTCGATCGCAATCCTACGTAGGCGGAGAGGTTGTAGTTGCCGCCACCGGCGAGAGTGGTAGGCAAAACCTGCGACATCGACCCGGTTACATTCATCCAAACGGTGCCGGTGCCGTGCGGGATGTTCGCTGGAGCGAAGAAGCCGCCGGGCGTCACATTATAAGTACCCATTTGGAAAGTCGTTGAAACAGGCACACTGTGCGTCCAACCTGTTGTAGGAATCATGTTGTGGGTGCCCGTGTCCGTAGAATCATCCTCGAAACTCGGATTGACAATGGCAATCGGCGCCGCTTCTGCACATGTCAGGACTGTAGACAACAAAACAGCGGGCAACCACCTCT